>JBIPOY010000090.1:0-9944 GCA_044378705.1 Saprospiraceae bacterium | reverse complement strand
CTTGTTGTTGCTGCCCACGGCTGCGGCAGACTACTTGGAATACGAGCGTTTTCAGCTTATTGACGCGTTGAAGCCCGCCATTGAAGCGGGCAAAATAAAAGTATTCAGTATCAACAGCATCAATTCGGAGGCGTGGCTCAACAACCGTATGCACCCACGCCACAAGGCTATTCGTCACCAGCAATTCAATGAGTATGTTGAGAACGAGGTGGTTCCATTTATTCGCAACCATACCAGTGCTGATACGCCGATCATTACGGCAGGAGCATCCTTGGGTGCCCTACACGCTGCCAATATGTTTTTTCGCCGTCCGGATCTGTTTTCCGGCACCATTGCGATGTCGGGGGTGTATGACCTAACCGCCTATACCAAGGGATACTACGACGAAGATGTTTACTTTAATTCACCCTGTCATTACCTTCCCAACCTCAACGAGGATGCCATACTCAATCGGTTGCGCAACAGTGGCCGTATCCACTTGATGAGTGGATCGGGGGCGTATGAAGACCCGGATGCTTCGCGCAATTTATCCGGCATTTTGGACTCAAAAGGCATCCACCACCACCTGGATATTTGGGGTGATGACATCCGCCACGATTGGCCAACCTGGCGGGCAATGTTGCCGTACGTAATTGAGCAGAAATTTTAACTTTCGCAGCGGCTTCCCGTGGTGGGGGTTGTGTGTGTTACAGTTACTTTTTTTAATGGATAAAATCAGGCGTGTTATGGTTTTCAAAAACGCTATTCCTACAATAATACTACTCATTCATATTTTTGCTTTGACAAACACTGCGCGCGCGGGGCACTTGGATACTTTGGAAATATTCAGTTCTTCCATGCAAAAAGTATCACGGTGTCTGGTGATTACGCCAGATGACTACACGTATTCAAAAAAGCCTTATCCGGTGTTGTATTTGTTGCACGGATGGAGTGGAAACTATGCCGGTTGGCTCACCGATGCTCCCCAACTTCGGGCGCATGCAGACACGTACCAAATGATCATTGTTTGCCCTGATGGGGGGTATGATAGTTGGTATATTGATAGTCCGGTGGACAGCACCGTACGTTATGACACCCATATAGCATCGGAGGTGGTGGATGCAATAGACCATTATTACCACACCATTCGAGGTCCTCAGGGGCGTGCCATTGCCGGGTTGAGTATGGGGGGGCATGGGGCTGTGTTGTTGGCCATCCGGCATCCGGAAGTGTTTGGCGCTGCGGGCAGTATGGCCGGCGGACTTGACCTGCGTCCTTTTCGAAAAAATGACTGGGATTTGAAAGGTGTGCTTGGCGATCCGGTCACGCAGTGGAAAAACTGGGAAGACAATTCTGTTGTCAATGTATTGTCTATGTTGAAGGGCAGAAAAATGCCTTTGGCCATTGATTGCGGCGTTGGTGATTTCTTTTTGGAGGCCAATAGGGCGGCACATACCCGGCTGATTGAGTTGGAATATCCACATGATTACACCGAGCGGCCAGGCGAACACAACCATGCTTACTGGGGTCACGCTGTTGACTTTCAGATATTGTTTTTCAATGAATTTTTTCACGGATAACGAGTGTCTTGTCCCGTACCGCTACAGGTACCGGACGCGGCATGAGGAGTAGCCCTATCCTTTACACCACCCATTATTGCATGAATTATCGTCAAAACATCCTCGAAACCATCGGAAATACACCACTTGTGAAAATCAACCGCGTGGCTTCCGACATTCCGGCACTGGTACTCGCCAAGGTAGAGACCTTCAATCCCGGACATTCCATCAAAGACCGTATGGCTGTCAAAATGATAGATGACGCCGAAGCACGCGGCGATTTGAAGCCGGGAGGTACCATCATTGAATGTACCTCCGGCAATACTGGTATGGGTCTTGCGCTTGTGGGGTGTGTGCGCGGCTACCGCTGTATTTTCACCACCACCGACAAACAGAGCAAGGAAAAAGTGGATATGCTCAAGGCCCTTGGCGCAGAGGTCATTGTGTGCCCCACGAATGTAGAGCCGGAAGACCCGCGTTCTTATTACTCCATTGCCCGCCGGCTCAGTACGGAGATACCCAACTCTTTTTGGTGCAATCAGTACGACAATCTTTCCAACCGACAAGCGCACTATGAAAGTACGGGACCGGAAATTTGGGCCCAAACAGAGGGTAAAATCACCCACCTTGTGGTGGGGGTGGGTACAGGCGGCACGGTCAGCGGCGTGGCCAAATACCTCAAGGAGCAGAATCCCAATATTCAGATTTGGGGGGCAGATGTGTATGGTTCAGTGTTTAAAAAATACCATGAAACGGGTATTTTTGATCCCAAGGAAATCTATCCATACATCACGGAAGGGATAGGAGAAGATATTTTACCGCAGAATGTGGATTTTAAGCTCATAGACTTGTTTGAAAAGGTAACCGACAAAGATGCAGCGCTTTGGGCGCGTCGGTTGGCGAAGGAGGAGGGCATCTTGCTCGGGTATTCAGCCGGCAGCGCCATGGGAGCCATTTGGCAATTGCGCAGTAAACTCACCAAAGATGACGTGGTGGTGGTTATTTTTCACGACCATGGAAGCCGTTATGTCGGAAAAATATACAACGATGATTGGATGCGAGAGCGCGGTTTTCTGGAAGATGAACTCAAGGTGAGCGACCTTATTGCCAGAAAAAAAGACCGCAGCTTTATTGGCGTGCCGGCGCATGAGACGGTTCGGAATGCTTTCAATCTGATGAAATCCAATGACATCAGCCAAATGCCGGTTTTGGATGGTACTGCCATTGTCGGCTCCATTACGGAAACACAGGTGCTTCACTTCTTGTTGGAAAATCCGCTGCACAATTCAGAAAAGGAGGTCCGTCAGGTGATGGGAGAGCCTTTTCCAACGGTGAAAAACGATTTGCCGATCAGCCAGTTGAGTCGCTACATATCGAAGGAAATTCCGGCAGTTATGACGTCTGATCGTTCGGGTGGGGTACACATCGTTACGCAATACGATTTGATTCAGGCGATGTAGGGTTGGTATTACAGCGGTGTTATCAGTGTGTGTAAACCACTGAAGACTGCCAGTTGGTTGCGGGTGCGCACGAGGTTGTGCTCTCGATGTTGAATTTTGTAGTAAACGTCTCCTGCCAACCAATCGGTGAGGAATCGCAGGGCTTGTTCTCCTGTGATCCAGGCGCCTCCAAGCAGGAGGTGATCTTTTTCGGTGGGGGTTAAGAAGTCGGCCGTCTCGGAGAGAAATCCGTTGGTGAGTGCTTCAAGTATTTCACCACGCAGGGTCACCTTTGAGGGGTCATCTTCTGTTGTATCGGGCACGAAGGTGCGTACCATGTCACCAAAATCGGAGAGGATCACGCCGGGCATTACAGTGTCTAAATCAATGACAGCCAATGCTTTGTGTGAATTATTGCTGAAGAGAATGTTGCCGGACTTTGTATCGTTGTGGGTAACGCGGAGGGGTAGTGCGCCGCATTTTTTCAGTTGACTGACGATGTCAAAAACAGATTTTGCTTGAAACATGGTTTCAATTTCATGGGTAGCGCCAGCCACCCTCCCGACGGGATCCTCTTTCAAAACCTGTAAAAACACTTCCCACCGTTGGTCGGTGTTGTGAAATCCGGGAATTGTTTCTGCCAGTTGTTGGGCCGGAAAATTGCGCAGAGCCCGTGCAAACGCACCGTATGCCTTTGCCGCTTCAAGGGCAGTGGCGACGTCTGCTTTGCCTTCCGGAGCGTAGGTGTCTGCCAAAAATGGGAAGCAACGCCAGTAGTTTCCTGCGGGGTCTTTGTGGAAAAATGCACCGTTCAGCGCCGGCTGTGGTGCCGGAGATTGGTATGCGAAACCGTTGTCCCTGAGGTGACTGGTGACCAAACAAATATTGTGCATGACCGCTTCCGGTTGTCGGAAGATCAGGTGGTTGATGCGTTGTAAAACAAAGGACTGAGTTAGGCCATCCGTCTCAAAATCAATGCGATAGGTATCGTTGATATTGCCTGTGCCAATGGTGTAAGCGCCTATCCACCGATCTATGCGGAAGAAATTGCCGGCAATGGAATGTAGAGGCATCATTTGGAAGTAGTTTCGGTGTGTAACAAAGAACGTACGAGTAGGCCGCTCTTCATTCTCGGTTCGAAATAAGTGCTTTTGGGGGGCAGGTTTTCTCCGGCATCGGCCATGCGGGTCAGATCCTCAAAGGTTACGGGAAAAAAAGCGAATCCGACCCGATCCGTGCGGTGATGGCGGACTACTTTTTTCAGCCCATCCAACCCTTTTCCGCCATCAACATAGGTGATACGGGTATCGTTGCGCACATCTACAATATCAAATATTTTATTGATAACGAGCCTGTTGAGCAGGTCAGTATCGAGTGTTTCGCTGCCTTTTGGGGCTTCTTCCAAGACGAAGTTGTGCCAGCGCAGTGCGTACCAATCTTTGCCCAAGGACATCACCAGTTCGTGTTTTTTTGCGGGTTTTCGCGGTTTTTCAAGCACGTCAATCTCAAAAATTTTAGACAATAAAGCCATGAGTTTGGCTTGGCCAATTTTTTTAACACCTTCAACCACGCGATTGTAGTCGAGGATGTCCAGCTGGTCTGAGGCAAACCAAGCGCAAAAAAGTTGGCTGAGATCCAATCCGGAGGAGCGGAAGGTAGGATCAAGGTGCAACAAAGCGGTGGTGGTGGTGCGGTGGTGCCCATCGGCGATGTAGGTTTCTGTGATGTTTTGGGCAAACACAGACTGGAGGAAAGCGATGTCTTCTGCTTGGCTAACGGCCCAGAAACGGTGTACAGCGGCTCCTTTGGAAAAATGTGCAGACAGCAACGGAATATGAGCGTGGGCGTAATGGTTTAGCCAGTTGGTCAGAACGGGCACCGGGGCGTGCGTTACCAAAATTGGCTTAAGGATAGCTTTTAATCGCAAGAAGACTTCTTTTTGTTCCAGTTCCCGCTCGCTCAGGGTATCCTCATGTTTTTTTATTCGGCCTTTTAAAAAGTCATCAACATGGTTGAGTCCAACCAAGCCAATCTTCTTGCTCAGTCCATTGTCAATTTGGTACACAAAGAAACTATCGGTTTCCACTTGGTCGAAAAGACCGGATTCAAGGTTCTCTTGGTATGAAATTTTTGCCTTTTCACAAAAATCTGTGGCGGATCCAATCAGGCTGGTTCTGGCAAAAAGGGCTTTTAATGGTTTTATTTGCATGGTGGAAGGCTTATTTTTTGTGGCAAAAGTACCTGTTTTTCAAAATGCCGCTCCATGGATTGATTTTTGTTAAAAAAACAGTCGCAAAATCTTCGACATTTGCTTTTCATAAAAGGTAGCCTCCATAAGAAAATGCCCCCTGATAGAGGGTGTAACGTAGAATCCAGCATTTAATATGGTCTTTGTTGCGAATATAAGTCGTAGGTTTGATCTTGCTTATTTATGGTCAATGCAACAGGATTCTTAGCATTGCCTGGGCAAGAAATCGGCAGATAAGGCCGCCGCCTTATGTTTTTACAGCATACCGATTTGAAACAAACCGTAAGATTTTGAACCATTGGCTTCTTCCCACGAAACCATCAAACTGATCAGAAACAATTCTTTTGTTGTCCATGAAATATTCATCCGTATTCGCCTTTGTATTCTTTTTTCAGGCTTTTCAATCCCTTTCTGCACAGAGTATTGTGGAGTTAGAGAAGGGTTTTAATCGCTCCGGTTCAAAGACTGAAAAAATGAATCTGGCTTACCAGATTGCTGAAAAAACCATCGCCACCAACCCCAAAAAGGCATCAGAATATGCCGTGGTTGCCAACCAACTGGCCACTGAAACGGGTGATAAGCGGAAAGCAACCGATGCCGCTTTTTTGTCGGCCGACGCCGAATTCCGACTTCGCAACTACCCGCAAGCCGCCGGAAGATTCAACCAAGCGTGGAATACCGCCCGCAATTTCGGTTTCAGTGAAGTAGCCGTGAAATCAACAGAAAAGTTGCAAGAAATTGCCGTCAAACAAAATGACTTCAAAGAAGCACTGAAATGGAGCACGGAAACGGTAAAATACCTCCGGGAAAACAGCGGCCCAGGTGTTAGGAGTGGTGGTGAAGCCCTGAAAAAATTAGAAAACCAACTCGCAACAGCCGAAGCCGATAACCGCGCCCTGCGGGAACAGTTGTCGCAGGCCACCGGCAAAACGGAGGTGCTGGTCACAGATTATCAGAGTAAAATAAAAAATGTTGAGGAAAAAACACAAATAGAACTGAGTGAAAAAGAAGCCGCCCTCAGCGAGATATCCCAACAAAAACAACACGCCGACTCATTGGCCCGCACCAATTCGCTTCGACTCAAAAACCTGACCCAAGAGCAAATGATCGGTTCCATTGTCCGGGAACAACAGGAACGCGAAATACAAACCCAAAAACGACGGGTGGCAGAAGCAGAACTCGCACAGGGAAAAAGTGAGGCACTGCGCAATTTGCTCCTGCTGATGATCGCTTTTGTGTTCTTACTGGCAACGCTGTTCTATTTCAGGTTTCGCGCAAAACGCCGTATGGCCAACGAGCTTTCCAGTAAAAACAAACTGATTGAGGCCGAACAAAAAAGAAGCGATGCCCTCTTGCTCAATATCTTACCGCCGGCCATTGCAGAGGAACTGAAAACCCGAAATAAGGTGGCCGCCCGAAAATATGACCAGGCAACGGTTATGTTCGTCGATTTTAAAGGATTTACCAATGTCGCCGAAAAACTCAGCCCGGAAAGGTTGGTGGAGGAGCTCGACCTCTGTTTCTCTAACTTCGACCGCATCATCAGCCGGTACAAAATCGAAAAAATTAAAACGGTCGGAGATGCCTATATCTGTGCCTCCGGCCTGTCTGATATGAACGCCAGTCCAACGGATATGGTGAAAGCAGCCTTGGAAATGCAGGACTTTCTGCTGGGTTTGAAAGCGGAACGCATGGGCCAAGGGCTTCCATTCTTTGAAGCGCGTGCGGGCATTCACTTTGGTCCGGTGGTAGCCGGCGTGGTGGGGGCCAAAAAGTTTGCCTACGATATTTGGGGCGATACCGTCAATACGGCAGCCCGTATGGAAGAGGCCTGCGAAACCGGCCATGTCAACGTCAGCGAAGATGCTTATTGGCTGGTGAAGTATGATTTTGAGTGGCAGCACCGCGGCAAGATCGCCGCAAAAAATAAGGGATCCATGGACATGTACTATGTGACCGGCGTGAAATCTTATTAGCCCATTAGCCCCCCTGGTTTTTTTCAAGCAAATCAATGCGCATTATTCAACGCGGGTGTCTTGTAAAAAAGCGCGCGCAGCACTGAAACTGACCGTATGGTTCTGAAAATGGACTTGTGCAGCAGCGGCCTCCACTTCCGTGGCGCCGAGATGGTTTAGGATATTGGTCAGGTGCATTTTCATGTGTCCTTGTTGAATTCCTGTTGTGATGAGCGACCGTACAGCACCAAAATTCTGTGCCAGGCCAACAGCGGCAGTGATGCACATCAATGTTTCAGCAGAGGGATGCCCCAGTATTTCCAGCGAACGCCGCGCCAACGGATGCAGTGCTGTTAGCCCCCCCACCGTTCCCAAAGCCAAGGGGATTTTCAATTCAAAACGGAATATGCCGTTGGAGGCGCTGCAGGAACTGAGGCTCCGGTATTGCCCGTCGCGACCGGCATAGGCATGTCCACAAGCTTCAATGGCGCGAAAATCGTTGCCGGTGGCCAGAACGACGGCATCTATGCCATTGTAAATACCTTTGTTGTGGGTGGTTGCTCGGTAGGGATCAATCTCGGCAATCCGCACGGCCATGGCGAATCGTTTTGCCAGGGTGTCAGCGTCCATGCCTTGGCTTCGGGCAAGTTCGCTGAACGATGTGATGGGGCATTCTACCCAGGCGCGTACCAGACAATTGGGCGTATAATTGGATAAGATAGACATGATTACTTCCACATCGCGCTCTTCCTCACCCAGCACGGGGTGGTTGGTGAAGAAATCCTCCAACGTGTCTGCAAACCGCTCCAGCACGGAGTTGACAAAATTGGCGCCCATACTGTCGCAGGTTTCAAAAGAAACGCGCAGTTGGTAGTAATGAGGCTCAACTAATTCAAAATCAAGGAGCTCAAGATCAAGTACGCCGCCGCCACGTTTTTCCATATTCTCCGTTAAATCGCCGGCGGAATCCAAGAGTACTGTTTTTAAGGTCGTAAATATCTGCCGCAAGCGAGCGGCCTCACCTTGCCAAAGAAAATGCACCTGACCAAGTTTTATCGTTCCGAGCACCTCCGCATGAAAACCTCCGCGCTCCTGCCAGAATTTAGCCGCACTGCTCGCCGCCGCCACCACGCTGCTTTCTTCAATCACCATGGGGATGGCGTAGGTATTTCCGTTGATCAAAAAATTTGGGGCAATACTGAAGGGCAAAGCGAAATTGGCGATGACATTTTCAGTAAACCCGTCAATGACGCGTTGTACACCCGCATCGGGGTGTTGCCAGTCAGACAATTCCCGTGCAAATGCCTCGGGGCTGTCCGTGAAATGTTCGCCAACCCAGGCTATTTTTTCCGTTTTGGTGCGCTTCGAAAAACCGTTGATCGTCTTGTTCATGTTGTTATGGTCGTATGCAGGGGTAATCAGGGGCGCCACGCCTCGCTTCGGATCCTTAGAAATGCATTGGCAAGTTCCAGCCCTCGGATTTGAGATTCAACAAAGTCGCGTAACTCGGCATATTCGCCTTGGGCATGGCGCAACAGGCCTGATGCTTGTCCGTAAACAGCCGGAATAGCCGATTGTTTGGTAAGGTAAAATCCGTCCAAAAAATCCGTGATTCCACCCGAGATGATGAGATGGTTGGTTCTGCAGGCATTGCCAAGTTCATTTTTCAGGCGGTTGGTCCAATGGAGCATTTCAGGTGCAGCGTGCCCGACTGTGCTGATTTTGTCAAAAGAAAGTTGTTTGGCCGTAGAACTCCGGAGCAACTCAAGCTTGGCAAAATTGGTGCCGCCTGCCGCTGCAAATTCTATGGCGGCCAGGGGCAACTGTAACAGTGCCTTCAAACTTTCAGGGCCAAAGCCTTGTCCTACTTCCTTTACAATTATCTTAAAATCAAACAGTTGAAGTAACTCTTCGACCACCTCCAGCGGTGGGCGCCTAAAAACATCCCCCTCGGGTTGCATGGCTTCTTGGAGTGGGTTGACGTGCACGATGAGTCCGTCGGCCCGCAACGTATGCAGTAAAATTGGAATGCGTTCTCCTTGTTTTTCTTCCAATAGTTTTTCCAACTGAGCCGGGCCTAGGTTTGCAAAAAGCGGAATGCTATCACCCAGGGTATCGCGGACATCAAAATCGCGCAAGTGATCGTTGGAATGCAGCAGTTGGCGGCAAGACCCCAAGCCCATTCCCATGCCGAATTCCGCGCATGCGCGAGCGAGGCGTTGGTTGATGGCGCCAGCGGCGGCGGTTCCTCCGGTCATGGAAGAAACCCAAATGGGGGTTCGCAGGGTCTTTCCCAAGAAAGAAAAAGGCAGCAGCGAGCCGGGAGTCGGGTGCGCAGCGAGCATAGGTTCGTAGAAGAAACGAGTGTCTAGTGCGTTGCTTTCTATGCGGCTTTTGAACGTCAACGCGATGTGGTCGTGTTTGCGGTCAACCGCAGTTGGGTCATCTGCCGGCGCAGTTGAGATGGGTATGTGATCAGCCATGAGCGAGCGAAGATACATCAATAGGTTGTGTGCACAAACAACAGAGTTGCGTTAAGGTTGAGTATTGCTGAACAAGAGTTGCCTAGGATGTGTTATTGCTTTTTGACTTCAACAAATTTCCCTACTTTGGAGGCACGTGATACAAGGGCAAAATAACGGTGGTTTTGATGTTTAGCAATTTACAATAATATCTGAATCAAGGATTTATACCCCTGGAACCATTTTTTATTTCTATCTATTTCAACCTATTTCCGGTCCACGCATGAAAATTGGTATCGTTT
>JBIPOY010000089.1:0-9956 GCA_044378705.1 Saprospiraceae bacterium | reverse complement strand
GAACAAAACAAAGACAAGTCAAAAATCAGAGTTGTAGTCGAACATAGCATCCGTGGTCTTAAGATTTGGCGAATTGCAAAGGATGTATGTCGAACTTGGCGGACTGATCTGCGTGATTACAACATTTTCATTCCTTGCGGGCTTCACAACTTCAGGTTGCGGGTGCGCGGGAGACTAGCACTCTAATTCTGTATACTATCTAGTACAAAAAACGATACAATAAATTGTATTTTTAACCAAAAATCCACTTTAATGTGTCGTTTTTGGCTTTTTCGGCCAATTGGTTAAAACATATATCCTAATACTTTTACGAAAATTGCTTAATTACGATTTTATTTAAAAAAAATAGTTGTTTTTAAGTTTTTTTTCCTATATTTTTGTTGCGAATTAAGGCTTGGCTTTGTCGGTGATTTTTTGACGCCTGTTGACGAATCTGTTTGCTGTGTTCTTTGGTCGCTTCGTGCGGCCTCCTTCCTCTAATCGAGTGTTTCCTCTTCTTTCTTGGTAGTAATTGCGCTGGAATGTGCGACAGGGTTATTTTGCTTTTGGCAGAATTTCTTCCCCGTCAGTATGTCTTTCAGTCATTCCATCAAACACCTTTTCGACGTTAACAGCGTGGGGAGGGGATGGAATTTCATGTTTGAAATATTTTTTCACTAACCAATATCATTATTATGAACGCTAAATCACCAATCCCACTTTCCAAACTTCAGTGGGTGCTCCTTCCCCTCTTTTTGCTGCTTGGACGCACCGCTTGGAGTCAATGTCCGCTTTTCATTGATTGCCCCCCAGACATTGTTCGGGGCAATGATAGAGGCGATTGTTTGGCCGAAATACCCTTTGTAGGAACGCCAACCATTTCAGGCACGTGTATTATTTATGGCTTAACGAATAATGCCCCAACCACTTATCCACTTGGCACAACGGTGGTGACGTGGATCGTGACGGGGCATCAGAACAACACCGCTGCTTGTTCACAAACCGTGACCATCGAGGACACGGAGTACCCCATCGTTACTTGTCCACCCAACATGAAGGTAAAAACAGACGTAGATGATTGTATAGCAACGGTTGATTATACAGCAACTGCCACGGATAACTGCCCTGGGTTGTTGTTGACGTACAGTACCGACCCTCCCGCTGCTTTCAATGTGGGACTTACCAATGTGGAAGTTACCGCCACCGATGGTTCCGGCAATTCAGTTAATTGTGTTATTCAAATCTTAGTGGGTACCCGCAAGGAAGTCTGCAACGGTTTGGATGACGATTGCGATGGCTGGGTAGATGAGGCAGAAGACTGGGAAAGAATTGCAAAGGTACACAGCAGTGATGGTCAAGATTTGGATGAGTACGGTAGAAGTGTTGACATAGACGGTGATTATGCCATTGTAGGATCGAAGAAGATGAATGATGAAGAAGGTCTAATAGGAGCCGCCTACATTCTTCACCGTGACAGTTCGAGCATTTGGGCTCAGATGATGAAGTTAACGGGCGACTTTTTGTCTCCCGGAGACAATTTTGGTGCGAGTGTTGCCATATCCGGTGGTATTGCGGCAGTTGGAGCGCCTGGCGTTGATGTGATTATTGGCAGCGACGAGGGTTCGATTTTCATTTTTTATCAAAATCCTTTAAACCCCTCAGAATGGAATTTTGTTAAGCAAGTCAGTGCCCTTGATGCTGATGCCGATGATAATTTTGGCGTAAGTATTGCTTTGGACGGCGATCGGTTGTTGGTAGGCGCGAACATGGATGACCAGACGGCTGTCAATGCCGGCGCAGCTTATGTTTTTTATCGGAACGAAGGAGGGGCTGACAATTGGGGGCAGGTATCCAAACTCTTGGCCACAGGAGGAAAGTCCAATGATAATTTTGGTATCAGTGTAGCCTTAGACGGTGATTACGCCGTTGTAGGTGCACCGGGGGTTGACGGTATCTTCCAGAATGCCGGAGCGGCATACGTTTTTGGTCGCCACCAGACTGGCGCTGACAAATGGGGTCAGGTTTCAAGGATGAAAGCGTCTTTGTCAGGCTTGAACGACAATTTTGGCATCAGCGTGGGTATCAGTGGCCCTTGGGCAATCGTTGGAGCCGACCACAATGACCGGAAGGGAGTTAATGCAGGAGCGGCTTTTGCTTTTTATAAAAACCAGAATGGCGTAAATGGCTGGGGACAAAAGAACATTATCCTAGACTATAGCGGTCGTGCCAATGACCATTATGGCTGTGCGGTATCCATTGATGGTGAGTATGCAGTGGTAGGCTCTAGTGGCGATGATGATCTTTTTGGGTACAACTCCGGAAGAGGTTTTGTTTACCTACGGCAAGATGACGGGTGGGTACTCGTTGGAACCCTCGAAGATGGTGGCGGACAAGAGGGCGATGCGTTGGGTAGTTGTGCTGCCATCAGTGGTCGTACCGTAATCTTGGGCGCGCAGTTTGACAATACGGATAGACTTAATATAGGTGCGGCATTGTTGTACGGGGGATTGTGTACGTCTGACGATCGGTCAGAGGCTGTCCCTAACTTCACAGATATCACGGGAACAAGTGTACGCTGCTTTCCTGTTCCGTTCAGGGATGTGCTGAACATTGAAGTGACCGACGTGAAAGCCGCCAACGCTCAAGTGGAGATACTGAACACCTTGGGGCAAACCGTTGCCAACCTGCACAATGGCTTAATAGACGGGGATGCAACCTACCAATGGAGGCCATCCCAGGCAACACCGGGTATTTATTTCCTGCGTGTCATTGCCGGGGAGGAAGTAACGACGAAGACAATCGTATTGGAGCGCTAGTCTGAATAACCTTATGGTTGGCGTGGTCTTTTTTCTTCCTGTAGGCGGCGAGTGGTAGCAATATGAGCTGTTTTAACCACTGAAGAACGCCGAGCAGGTAGCAATCACGCCAGATCTTAATGTTGTTCACTGCGATCTATTCACTTAGCAGAGATTGGCCGCACCACAAAAATTGTGGTGCGGCCTTTTTTATGAGCAGCGCAAACCATCACGGATTGATCAATGGTAAGAATATTTCTGCCATCATACAGCGGGCGGAACCACCACCGTACTGCTCAATGGTATGGATCGGACTGTGTAACAAATGCGTATGTCGGCCCAGAGATTCGATTTGCTCTGGGGTAAGTGCTTCAAAAGCGGTTGTGGACATCACTAAAATCAATTGACCATTTATGCTCCTAACTTGGAGCATATTGCCGGCAAATGCGTTCATTTGCTTCCACGAAATAGCGATGATTTCCTTCCCGGTAGCCTGAAACTGTTCTTCCAACAGACGTCGTTGATCCATTTCAAAAACTGATTCCAGGCAAATGACCACAAAAGACTCTCCCATTGCCATCATCACGTTGGTGTGGTAAATATCCTGACCGCTGGCATCCACGGCACAAAAAACAACGGGTTGGTACCCAATTTTTTGACACAAATCACCCAACAAGGCCTCCTCTGTGCGTGGGCTCAGGCAGGCATACGCGAGCCGGTGCTCGTGATCAAAAACAATACTTCCAGTACCTTCTAAAAAACACCCGCGTGCCTCACTTTCCTCGAAGTGAAACCGAGCCTCTATTCGAAAACCCTCCCGAGCAACCGCCTCTATCACTTCCTCCCTCCGTTCGAGACGGCGAATCGGTGCAAACATAGGATATGTGACAACAAAACCCTCTTGGTGAAACGTCACCCAGTTGTTGGGAAAAACAGCATCGGGCTTGGCGGGGGTGCTGCTGTCTTCCACAACAATGACGTTTACACCGGCAAGGCGGAGTTTGGCAACAAATGCATCGAATTCAGCGATGGCATTGGACTGGATTTCCGGGGGCGTAAATCTTTCATCCTTGCGTTGAAAAGCATTGTTTGTGGCTGTTTCTTCGTTGAAGGCAAAATTTGCCGGGCGAACCATTAAAATATGGGGCGTTGTTTGGAGACGCATACGTAGTGGGTACTTGATTGGTAACTTGTTTAGTACAATTTTTCAAATGCGAAGGTAAAGAAGGTATCCTAGAGTTGTTGGGAGGAGATGGTTTTTACTCCATTTTTACACCGTGCCCTGCGTGGGTTTTCTGGTACCCCCTACCTAAAAAACACCTGCCATATCTGTAGGCCGCGGTAGTAGTGGCTCTATTTCAGCCTTTATAGCAATAAAATACCCATCAATACCTTAAATTGTAACTGGTTAGGTGGCACGCTGTCTGGCCCAAAAAGGCCCATTTTCCGCCATACTTCGCAGATTTTTTTGACCGTAGCGCTGCTAGGGCCTACATAAATCCGCTTCGTCTGGCAAAAAATGGCCACATTTTTATCTCAGACGCGACCACGCTAACCAGTTACCTTAAATTTTGTATCAATTTCATGGCTAACTTTCTACTTTTGCGTTGGTAAGTTCTTTTTTCATACGTTTGTACGATCAGAACCTAGGTACAATCGGTTGTCGCAAGTGCGATATTATACCTTGTAAAAACCAACCTGAAAGAAATAAATCAATCAATGGCAAAAAAAACCACACCCGTTCCGGCAAAAAAGCCAAAGGCTCCAGCTCCGTCTGTAAAAACAAGTGCCTCCAGCAAAGGGTGGCTCACTTTTACCCTGATCGCCTTGGCCATCACAGCCGCTTGCTACCTTCCCAGCTTGTCTAACGGACTCGTCAATTGGGATGATGATCCAAACATCACCGAAAACCCCAACCTGCTTCTGGTGGGGAAGGGGCAGCCGTGGGGCACCACCATTTCCAACATATTCGACATCAACAAAGGAGCCGTGATCGGCAACTACAATCCACTTCCCATCCTCACTTTTGCGATAGAAAAAAGTGTTTCCGGTGGTGAATTGGGCGAAAGCTTTACGCGGTTGATCCACACAGACAACCTACTACTCCACTTGCTTACCGTGTTTTTTGTCATAAAACTGCTTCTTGCGATGGGTTTTGGCAATTGGGGGGCATTTGTTGGCGGCCTATTGTTTGGCATACACCCCATGCGGGTAGAATCTGTCGCTTGGGCTACGGAACGAAAAGACGTGCTGTTTGCGGTATTTTTCTTTGCCGCGTTGGTATATTACGTAAAATGGATACGCAAGGGAGAACAGTCAGAGGCACGCTTTTCGACGTACCTGATTATGATTGTATTGGCCACGCTTTCGTGTTTTTCAAAAGTACAAGCCGTGACGCTGCCACTATCCATGTTGGTATTGGATTATTGGTTCAGACGGCCGTTGGAGCTCAAGTTGATTTGGGAAAAGGCTCCTTTTTGGCTGATATCGGCAGCCATCGGTCTGATCAACTTGTACACACTCAAACAACAGGGCTCCACAACGGATGATTTGACCAATTTTACCACCATAGATCGCCTGTGCATCGGCGCATACTCCGTTTGTGTTTACGTGTACAAGTTGATAGCCCCCTACCCCATGTCGCCGTTGTACCCCTACCCAAAACCACTGCCGGCTTTGGTGTATGTAGCCCCGCTCGTCTTCGCCGCGATGAGTTTTGGTGTTTGGCGCGCTTGGAAGACTGACAACAGAATTTGGGTGGTTGGCTGCCTGTTTTTCTTTTTCAATGTCATGTTTCTCTTGCAGATACTGGGTGCCGGGCAAGGTTTCTTGGCTGACCGTTTCACCTACGTACCATATTTTGGTTTTTTTGCCATTGTTGCGTGGTACTACGGGCGTTACGTTCAGAATACGCAATGGAAAAACATCTTGTTGGTGGTTTTGGGTATTTTTATCGTCCTCTATGCCACTTGGACGGTGAAACAGATTGGTATTTGGAAAAACGGAGACACCCTGTGGTCTCATGTGATGCTTTTTGAGAAAAAAACGAACTCTCTGCCCTATTGGAACCGCGGCCAATACAACAGAAACAATGGTAACTATGAGTCAGCGCTTCGTGATTATACACAGGCCGTTGAAATAGAGCCTAAAAACCCCGATCTGCTCAACAGCCGTGGCAAAACATATTTTGACATGGCCTTGTCCGGCAAATTCAAAACCAAAGAAAACGAATACTTACAAAATGCCCTAAATGATTATACAGAGGCATTGAAAAAACCAAAAATTAAAAATAAGTCTAAAGCGGAAGTATACGTAAACAGGGGTGCGGCAGAGGGTGCCCGAAACAACCACGTGCAGTCTATCGCTGACATTACCGAAGGGCTTAAGCTCGATCCGACCAATAAAAATGGGTATTTCAATCGTTCCATCGCCTATTACTCCTTGCAACAATATGACAATGCGTTGGCTGATTACAAGGAATATCTAAAGCTGGACCCCAACAATGCCAATATCTGGTATGAAAGCGGTATGATTTTGCGCAGTATGAAGCGCAACGACGAGGCCATCAAGTCGCTTGATGAGGCCATACGCCTCAATCCGAATTTTGGACTTGCCTACCTTGAGCGTGCACGTGCCAAAATACAATCGCGCAGGATAGCCGAGGCCGAAGCTGATTACAAAAAAGCCCAGCAAATGGGACTGAACAAGAGCGAATTAGACCAACGCATATTAAGTGCCCCTCAATAGTGCTGAAATGCCGTAACTTTAGGCATCCATGAAAACCGATTAATTGAATTACCTCTAAATTTTCTTTCTAAAATGAAAAAAAATCTATCCTTCTTCTTCATGCTGGCTTTTGCGTCTATCACATTTGCTCAAACCTGCGAACGTGATTCTTCGCTCATCCAGTCTGGCGCCCTGCTTTCTCCTGCCTTTTGGGATGAAGCCACCATGCAATACAACTTGGCGGATGCCTGTGTATCTAACCCCTATAACCAATCCGTAACCGTAAATGTACCGTTGACTTACTCAGGTTTTCAACTGCTGAATGTGTCTGTAGCTACCACTGGAGCGGTGAGTAACCTTCCGATTGGGGTATCGTATAGCTGCGACCCGCCCAATTGTATTTTTGCCGCTGGCACCCTTGGTTGTATTCGTATTTTTGGAACGCCCTCCCCCGCCAATATTGCGCCTGACACCCTTGATCTTGGAATCACCACCACAGTCAATACGCTCATTGGTGGCATTCCACTTATTTTTCCGGGACAATTGCCCGGAAACAACCACTACTACCTAGCGCTCAAAGACGCTCAATGCCTCGTTGGCACCTACGATCAGAATCCAAGCATTGGATACATAAAAAATTCTCCCAACCCATTCGGCAGTGAAACGACCATCACCGTGGAATCGCTTGTTCCCGGAGAATATGCCTTTGAAGTATTCAACTTGGTTGGCCAAAAAGTACATGCACAGTCTATTCAACTCGACGCAGGGGTCAATGAATTTATCTTTGATGGCAAAAATCTGCCCAATGGAAGCTATTTCTACGCTCTGGGAAACCGGGAAGGAAGGGTGTCTCGCCGATTGGTGATCGCACGATAGTATGAATGAATACCAACAAAAAGAGCGGTAATTCCTAGACAGGGATTACCGCTCTTTTTGTTGCTGTAACTCGTTGGGTGATATTACCTCTTTAGGCCTCATTGTTCTTTAACAAGGCTGCATCTTCTTGCTGATGCCTTGATTTAAAGAATTTAGGGTCAATGACAAGCAGACCAAATGATTCGCCGTCTTCTTTGGTGCGTTTGGCGTGGTGGCTTCCATGCGCACGTAAAATTGCACGAGAATATTTTCCATCCAGTTGCTTAAACCAAGTAAAACGTCTATGGATATAAACGTCGTGAATGAGGAAGTACGTTAGCCCGTACAAAGAAATACCAATGCCTACAAAGAACAACCAAAAGTATTCCGTCGAACTTCCCGTGATGTAACAAATCATGGATGGAATAGCAAAAACAAGGAAAAAACGGTCGTTTTTTTCAAAAAAATGATCTTTTTCGTGCTTCGGTTGGTGATGATCTTCATGCCATTTCCAAAGAAAACCATGCATGACAAACTTGTGCGTAAACCAAGCCATGAATTCCATCCCAACATAAGCAGCTAGGGTAATCAAAGCGTAAAACATCCAATTGGCCATTGTATAAAAAGAAGTTTATTGTAACCCAAAACAGCGTTGTTTGAATTTTGTTTGCTGATTTTACCAACAAAATACAGCGATACAATGATTGAACCGGCAAATACTACACAATCACTTTGCAACCAATTAACTCATACCTCCTATTTTTATCGCTTGTTGGGCTCTTTTGAGGTCAATCATTTTAAAAAGAAACAACCCAACCAATCCCAACGCCATAGCCATAGAAAATTTTATTCCCCATGGCAGGGTCATTTTTTCAAAAAGCAGATAATCAAAAATGAGTATGAAACAGGCAAAACCGATGATCTGGAGCATCCCGCTGTAGCTTACGCGAAATTTAAACTCACGCAAACAAAGCCAAACCATTGCCAAGCCCACAAACAACTGTGTCGCCACCGCCGCCACCGCCGACCCCAACGCCTGCCATTTGGGAATCAGGAGTAAGTTTAGCATCAGATCAAGGGCAATCCCCATGATAAAAAATCGATTCATGCGCATCATACGCTCTCGGGCGGTGAGCAAAGTACTGAAAATATACGTCACACTCACCGGAATAAATGCCCAGATAAGCACCCCCAATACATCAAACCGATACTCCGAAGCCCGAAGCGGCATCATCCACCGAACCAAATCCTCCCTGGCAAAAAAAATGGCCGCTGTCAACGTGACACTTCCGGCCCATATCATTTTAAAACTCAGCGATACCAATGGCCCCACCGGCTCGCGCTGCTTCAACAATCGAGCAAACATCGGCAATAAAAGTGACGCAAATAAATACCCAAACATATTACAAGCCTCTAACAAACGAAAAGCTCCAGCATACACATCCGCATGGACAGCACCCGACAGCCGCTCCAACAACACGGCATCCAATCTTGTATAGGCAAACATCAGGAGTACCACCAGCGCGTATGGTAGACTCTGACGAAAAAGTGATAACAGGGCCGGGCGCCCTGATCGCCAATGGTTGGCCCACGACGGCCGAATGGAAAAAACCACGCGACCCCTCAAAACCCCAAACACGACGACGACCGTAACCACCAGCGCCACGGTTTGTGACAAAACAAAAGACATCAACGTCAGCGGTACCATATTGCCCCACAGAATGGCGCCACAAGTAACAAGCATCAACAACTTGTCAAGGGCGGAAAGCAGACTGTCGGCCCGATAAAAGCCCAAGCCGGAAATGTTGGATCGAAGGAATAAAATAAGCTGAACAAGCACCTGATTGAGTAACAACATCAGCAACAACGGCATCATATCCCAACGATAGCCTACAAACCAAGCAATAAAAAGTGTGCTGAAAACATAAATCACACTCAACAAAGCCTTGATAGCCAATAAATTGGGAAAATACTTTGGCAATAAGTGCGGGTGCTGACTGATGTGTCTGTTGTTAAAACTCTGTATCCCGAAATCATTGATGATTTGACTCAAGTAGGTCAGGTTCAGCAGGGCAAAATACAGCCCGTACTGATCGCCAAGGCGGTTTTGGACACCCAAATCAATACCAAAAATAAAAAGTGGTTTTATCAATATGTTGACAAAAACCAAGAGCAAGATGTTCAGTAAGAACTCGCGTTTCACAAGAAAATGGTTTAGTTTTGCGGTTACAGTCCTTATAAGGTTTACAAAAAAGTTTGAAACTAAAATTCTATTGTCCCTTTTAAACCGTCATACCCCATACAAACGGTAGCAAAAAATAAATAAATAGGAGCAACAAAAGTATGGCCATTGCATCGAGTAAAAAACCGGCACGTGCCATATCTCGGGTAGTAAGAAAACCAGATGCATACACGATGGAATTGGGCGCTGTGGCCACCGGCAAACCAAAACCAAAGGAAGCGGCAAGCGTAGCGCTCAGGCACAACCCAAAAGGATGAGCACCGATGCTCAGGGCCAGGGCAGCCAACACAGGCATCATCATAGAAGCCGTTGCGATATTGGAGGCCACCTCACTCAGCAACACCACCACCACCAGTACC
>JBIPOY010000414.1:0-3416 GCA_044378705.1 Saprospiraceae bacterium | reverse complement strand
GAAGGGGTGTTTCTAGCGAAGGCGCGAAGGCGCGAAGGGGTGTTTCTAGCGAAGGCGCGAAGGCGCGAAGGGGTGTTTCTCGCAGAGGCGCGAAGACGCAAAAAAATTAAATAAATATTACACGTAAAGGATATGGGATGTTTTTAGGCTCTCAATCAGTGCAGTTAAACTCCTTCGCGTCTTTGCGAGCAATACCCCTTCGTGACTTCCCAAGTAATACATTCTTTGTTAAAATTAAAAACAAAAATTCATGAAATATTATTTTCCAATAATTGCCGTCATCGCTACACTTTTGCTGCAATCTTGCGATAAATTTTTAGAATTAGAGCCCTCTTCTGAGAGCATTGCTGTTACAAATACATCTTCGGACTCAATCTACTACAAATCAGCCTATGAAGTGGAGGCCGCCATGGCGGGCGTGTACGCCGATTTTAAAAACGAGTATTATCAATTGGATTACTTCGTAAATGGCGATGCGCAATCAGATGATGCCTATGCCGGGGGCGACAATCCATCCAATTTTCAAATTGACGAATACAAACTCGACGCCACCAATTCAAACGTGAGCCGCGATTGGGCATACCTATACGCCACCATCGGAAAGGCCAATACGGTGATCAACAACGTATCCAGTGTAAACGATCCGGCGCTGTCGGCCAGCAGAAAAGATGAAATTATTGGCGAAGCGTCCTTTATTCGCGCGTTCATGTACTTTCAGTTGGTGCAACTGTGGGGCGATGTACCTGTACAACTAACCGAAGTAAAAACCATCAGTGCCAACAACCTTGATGCTATTTATACCATTATTTTCCCTGCGCGCAACGCACAAGCTGATGTGTACCGACAAATAATCACAGACTTAGAAACAGCCTTGGCCAATGTACGAACCAGCGCACCCCACAAGGGTTTTGCTACGAAAGGTGCCGTCAATGCTCTCTTGGCCAAGGTATATGCCACGCAGGAACCCCTTGATTGGACAAAGGTGGGCGCCTATTGTGATGCTGTCATCGCCGGAGGGTATACGTTGTTGCCCGATTATGATCAACTGTGGAACAATCAAAATGAAAATTCAGCAGAAGCAATCTTTGAAATTAATTACAACGGCGGCATCACGGATGGCAACTGGGGCACCAAAATATTCCGCGGGTTGGACTGGAAAAAATTTAACCTGCCCTCCAACGATCTGGTAAACGCTTTTGAAGCAGCAGGTGACACCAAACGAAAAAATGCCTCCATCGTTTTTCAGGATGTGTCAGGAAAATGGTCAGACCAACACTGGCCCCAAACACATTACCCCTTCATCAACAAATACCGTAACTTCAACGAAGGCAGCAACCAGAACTATATCTTCATCCGATTGGCTGATATCCTGCTCCTAAAAGCTGAAGCACTCAACGAAATCGGCGACCCAGCAGGTGCTGCCACATTGGTCAACCAAATTCGTTCCCGCGTCAATCTTCCCAATACCACGGCCAACACACAAGCAGATATGAGACTTGCCATTGAAAAAGAACGACGATTGGAACTGGCTTTTGAAGGTATCCGTTGGTACGACCTGAAGCGCACAGGACGTGCCGGCGTTGTAATGGCTGCTGCCGTTGGCCTCAACAATGAAAATTTGGGGTACAACGTGACCCCCAATCGGTTGGTTTGGCCCATTCCACAGGCAGAACTCGACAAAAACACCAAATTAACGCAAAACAATGGGTATTAATGGAATGCCCTAATACCCATTCCCGGTATTTGAACCGCTAATTAATTGTACCAATAATTTGAACATGGTTAGGGGCTGATTTCTCACAAAGAAATCAACCCCTAACTCCACACGCTCTTTTATGAAAAAAAATAGCCCTTTGTTATTTGCCTCCATGACCATTTTCCTCGCCGTGTTGGGCTGCTGGAATTGCTCCGGAATTAAAGATGAAACACAAGAACCCACCCCAACCTACCCTGTGGGAGTCTGGACAACCTCCCCAGACAAGGTAAACCTGCTGTATGCCAAAACGCTGGATTTTAAAACCGCCCTGGATGATCGCTTTCCAATCATCCAAGTGGATACCACCCAGGTTTTTCAGACGATTGATGGCTTTGGATATACCCTCACCGGCGGCAGCGCCACACTCCTGCACAATATTGCCAACAACGAGCGTGCAGCCTTGCTGCAAGAACTATTTGGCTCCGGGGGCAACAGCATCGGTATCAGTTACTTACGCATCAGCATCGGAGCATCTGACCTAGACGAAACGGTGTTTAGCTACGATGATTTGCCCAATGGCCAAACAGACCCTGCGCTACTGTATTTTAACCTGTCTAGAGATACCCTGCATTTGATTCCAATCCTGAAAGAGATTCTTGCCATAAATCCAAACATCAAAATAATGGGATCCCCTTGGAGTGCGCCAGTGTGGATGAAGGAAAATGGTAACAGTGTGGGTGGGAGCCTTAAAACGCAGTATTACAGTGCCTATGCACAATATTTTGTCCGCTACATCCAGTCAATGCACGCACAAGGAATCAACATAGACGCCGTAACCCCGCAGAACGAGCCCCAACACGGAGGCAACAACCCCAGTCTGGTGATGTCGGCTGTGCAACAAACAGATTTTATAAAAAACCACTTGGGGCCCGCATTCATCACCGCGGGTATTAACACAAAAATCATCATCTGGGATCATAATTGCGACAACCCAAACTATCCCATTACCATCTTAAACGACCCGGATGCCAAAAAATTCATAGACGGTTCCGCCTTTCACATGTACAATGGCGATGAGAGTGCATTGTCTTTGGTCCATGATGCACATCCCGATAAAAACCTCTATTTCACCGAGCAATGGACGGGCGGAAACAGTAGTTTCAGTGGCGATCTAGCGTGGCACACAAAACACGTCATCATCGGTACCCTGCGGAATTGGAGCCGAATTGCCCTCGAATGGAACCTCGCCAACGACCCAAATTTCAACCCGCACACCCCTGGTGGGTGCTCCCTTTGTCTGGGCGCTCTAACCGTCAACGGCCAAACCATCACCCGCAATGTGAGCTATTATATTATCGCGCAGGCCACGAAATTTGTACCCCCCGGTTCCGTCAGAATTGGCAGTAACATGACCAGCCAACTCCCAAACGTAGCATTCCAAACACCCGAAGGGAAAAAAGTACTGATTGTGTTGAATGATGCCAGTACCACGCAGTCCTTTAACATCCATTGTGGTGAACAATGGATCGTGTCTACCCTGAATCCCGGGACCGTCGGCACGTTTGTTTGGTAAATTTTTGATCAGCGCCTTAGGTTGCCCTGTCTGAGGCTATAAATGGCCGTTTTTTGCCTGACAGCGTGCCCCCTAAACAGATTTTGCCTTTATTGATTCATCCGGGTTTGTTCCCAACAACTCAATCACTATGAAACACCTGTTACT
>JBIPOY010000088.1:0-9977 GCA_044378705.1 Saprospiraceae bacterium | reverse complement strand
TTTTGAAGGATTGCTCCCCGTATAACCTCGACATCAGCCGAGCCACTTCCCCCACTTCTTCTGTAAGAATGGCGGTATTGGTCAGCGCTGAAAAATAGCGGATTCCAATGGTGTGGATCCAGTGATCAACTGTTTTTTGTGCTTCCTCAATGGTCATGGTATTTGCGTGCTACATCGGGTGGTTCTACCAATTATCCCCTGCTTTTGTTACAAAAACGGAACTGCTTGGGTGGTCGCGTCAGGCAATAAATAGGTCTTTTGGGTCCAGACAGCGTGCCATCTCAATTATTATAAAAATTGTATTTCGAAGTGTATACTTAAAGTTGTATTTTTGTTCATTGTAGCGCAACCCTTTTGGGTAAGTTACTCGTCTTTATATTCAGCATTTACGCGTGTCCAAGTTCTGAAGCCGAAGCGAAATTGCGCCAATTTTGTTTTTCAAAAAGCATTATCTTCCGTATAAAGTGGGGTATTCTGTGAAGATAGGTATGTTTTTTTAATAAATGGCCAGAAGTATCCGGGCACCAAAATTAATACACACTCAATCGTATTCCTGAGGATCAGTCGTACAGGCAAATCCCGTGAAAAATTAGTTTCATTCAATGTTTCGCCAAAAAAAATCACTGGATCTCTTTGAACGCCTCGAGCAAGAAGCGTCAGACGAGTTGCGTCTGCTGGATGAATTGGGCCCAATGCATTATGACACCGATTATTTGATGGAGTTGCACGCAGAAGTATGCGAACAGCTCCACCTGCAACAGCGTTTACAAAGAATCTCCCTTTCCGTTGGTGCCGCCGGTGCCGGCTGGATATTATTGGGTACCATCGCCCATCTGTTGAATTTTTATTTGCTGGCGATCGCTGCTTGTGGTCTGGCAACCGTCAGTTTTGTTTCTTTTTTGGTTTTGTTCTTTTTTCCCAACCGCCGTTTTCAGACAAGAGATGATCTTGACCGCACCCGCCGTGGCATTGAGACGGAACTTCGGAACCGGCGCGACAAACAACGTAAATTCCTTGATCTCGAAGATTGGTAATCAGGGTGTTTGCTTTTACAAGTTACTTTTTAGTACGCTACAAAGTAATAGTTGCGTTGATCATAGTATTGTTTTGCGAATGCCTCCCGCGTGAAAGCAGGCGCATTTTTTAGAAAGCGATCCAACAACGACACCCGAAGGCCACAGCCTTCCAACAAATCAAATACCTTCTCCGGCGTAGAGCCATACAAATCACTGGCACCAATCCCATGCTCAAAAATCACCACAGGTTTACAGCGCCGGAGGGTTTGTACAGCCCCCTCTAATACCATCAACTCTCCTCCCTCTACATCAATTTTTATCAAATCGATGCGTGCATCCGAAGGGAAAAAATCGTCCATTCTTTCTGTTCGTACCGTAATTTGTGTATCTTCCTCGTTGGGCCTATCATAGTGCCGCTTTATGAGGCCACTATACGACGGATTACTGACCACATAGTTAAAACTGGACGTACCCTTCTTATTGGACAACGCGACATCGAAAAGTTGACAATTCGGCTGTCCTGCATATTTGGTCTTAAGGTTTTGAAACAACAGCGGAATAGGCTCAAAACCAAAGTGGGCGCCCTGAGGAGCCGCTTTTAACAACAAATCGAGTATTTCACCCTTGTGGCAACCCACATCCACACAATGGCTGTCGGGGCGACAAACGTGGCGGATCACCGCCTGGGTAAGCCGGTCATAGCGTTGGTTTTTTGTAAAAACAAACGGTAGGGCCTTGAGTATTCTTTTGATAGTCTCTTTCAAACTTCAGTTATTTCAGAAAACGGTCGCCAAGGTACTGCCTTGTTCAGTGAAAGATGGTATAATTACCGGGGCAAATTTTTCTTTATCAGGGCGTGGGTAGTGGTAAATATGGGACTTTTTTACCGCCGGACTTCGATGAAAACGAAAAGTTTGACGGCTTTATTCATGGCAAAGGAGACCCTACGCAACGCAGACGAACGAAGTTTCGGTATATTTGCACCCATCGTCAAGTCGCCTATGTCTATGTTCCTGCACAAAAGTATTGCTATCCTTCTGGTCTTTGTTCCGAGCGTTTTGTTCTGCCAACAAACGGCCACTGTTTTCGGTCGTGTCACTGACGCATCGGATGAACAACCCGTTGAATTCGTCAGTGTATTCGTAAAAAACGGAGGAAAAGGCGTTGCCACCGATGAAAGTGGAAAATTTGCCATTCAAATACCTTCCGGACAGCGAACAACCCTAGGGTTTCGGCGGGTGGGCTACAAGGAAGCCACTGCCGATGTATTGCCGATGCAACCGGGCGCCCGGTTCGCCCTTTCGATTGTCCTTGCACCCAATCAATCCAATTTGGAGGTAGTCATCCGCGAACGGCGCCTCGATGAGGGCGGCATGGTGAAAGAAAAAAACATGGCAGAACTAAAAATGCTGCCTTCTACCACGGGCAATTTAGAAAGTGTACTACCCCACATCGCCCTCGGTACCAACACCGGAACGGGTGGCGAACTCAGCTCTCAATACCAAGTGCGCGGCGGAAACTACGATGAAAACTTGGTGTACGTCAATGATTTTGAAATATACCGCCCCCAGCTCATCCGTGCAGGCCAACAAGAAGGCCTGACGTTCCCCAACATTGACCTGGTGCGCGACCTGTCGTTTTCCAGTGGCGGATTTCAGTCCAAATACGGCGATAAAATGTCCTCGGTTCTGGACATCAAATACAAACGCCCCGACAGTTTGCGGGCGAGCGCCAGTGCCAGTTTACTGGGCGGATCTGCGCACCTCGAAGGGAGCTGGAAACCCCGGAAAAATACTTTTCAAGTATTCCGGTACCTCCTGGGAGCACGGTACAAAACCACCAAATCGCTCCTGGGGAGCCTCGACGTAGAAGGGGAGTACACCCCCAATTTTTCAGATGTCCAGGCGTATATCACCTATGATTTGAACCGCGATTGGCAGGTGAGCGCCATTGGCAATTTCAATCGCTCTACCTACACATTCAAGCCACAAAGTTTGGCCAGGGCCTTTGGTTTGATTGACTATGCCTTGCAGTTGCGCACGGCCTTTGAAGGCCAAGAGGTCGATGATTTTACGCAAGCCATGGGTGGTATCTCTTTGACTTACCTGCCGGATCGGGCGGAAAACCCCGTGTTTCACAAGTTCTTAGCCTCCACTTGGCGCAGCCAGGAAAACGAACGCTTCGATATTTTAGGCTACTATATTTTAGGAGAACTCGATGCCAACCTCGGCTCCGATAATTTCGGCGAAATCGTCAATATCCTTGGTACGGGTACCCAGCATACTTGGGTGCGTAATAACCTCAGCGCCGATGTTCGCAACGCAGAATACAAGGGCGGCATCGAATTTCAACACGATGACCGGGATGCCGGACTTACACGCAGTCACTTTCTCCAATGGTCGGCCAAAGGACAACAAGAAGTGATTACAGACAAGATCAATGAATGGGAACGACTTGATTCGGCCCTGTACTCTTTGCCTTATGACACCACGGTATTGCTCGTGCGCAAATTATTAAAGACCAAAAATAACCTTTCTAGTGAACGCTATTCGGCTTCCTTTCAGGATACCTGGACGTGGCGGAAAGATGGCGTGCGGGAAATCCAGGCCATTGCGGGATTCAGAGGACAATACTGGACTTTGAACAGCGATTGGTTTGTGACTCCCCGGGCGCAAGTGTTGTACAAACCTTTGAATACTACAAGAGATGTCTCTTACCGACTCGCCGGGGGCTTGTTTTACCAGCCTGCTTTCTACCGGGAAATGAGGCGTCTGAATGGCACGGTCAACACCAACTTAGCCGCTCAAAAATCGGCGCACATGGTCGGTGGTTTCACCTGGGATTTTCTGTGGGGCAAACGCCGACCGGTAAAAATGCGCCTCATCACGGAAGCGTACTACAAGCAAATGTGGGATCTCGTTTCGTTTGATCTCGACAATGTACGCGTACGATACGCAGGAGAAAACAACTCCCGCGGTTATGCAACCGGCCTGGATGTGCGACTGAATGGAGAATTTGTCAAGGGCGCCGAAAGCTGGGTCAATTTTTCCTTGCTTCGCACCCGAGAATCCATTGCTGGCGTGGAACATCGAGTACGCAATATTGGCGACCCGGAAGGCCGCGCCGTCAAAAATGTCCCGAGGCCAACAGACCGAATGTTTACGTTTTCAACGTTCTTTCAGGACTACCTCCGCAACAACAAAAACATCCGGATGCATCTCAACTTCACCGTTGGTTCAGGCCTCCCATTTGGTGTGGTGGACAACAACATTATTTACCGCAACCCCTATCGTTTCGCGCCCTACCACCGGGTAGATATTGGCTTCGGCTTCCAACTTTGGAAAGAACAGTGGCGGGGCAAAAAGCCCCACAACATCTTTCGGTTTACCCGCAGTACTTGGGCCAGCCTAGAGGTATTTAACCTGTTGAAAGTTGCCAATGAGGCATCCAATACATGGATAAAAACCATCGAAAACACCCAGTATGCCATTCCCAATTACCTGACAGGGCGCCGCTTGAATGTTCGTGTGCGTATGGAATTCTAATACAATTACGGTAGTAACTTGGTTGGGTGGTCGCGTCTGAAACAAAAAACGGGGTTTTTGGGGTCAAACAGCGGGTTGCTTCAGCCGTTACCAATCACGTAGATTCGTTCCAATACCGAGGTGGGTCACGCCGCCGGCGAGGTGGTAGGAGGCATAGCCAAAATCTACCCGAAAGCGGTTTAGTTTAACGCCGATGCCCCCGGAAAAACCGGCCAGACTGCGGTAGCTGCCCACGCTCAATTCTTGTTTTCGAAGGTGGTTGTACCCCACGCGCAAGCGAAAGCCTTCGTGTTTGCCCAATAGAAATTCACCGTTGAAGACGAGGTGGCGAAAAAAATTGTCAATAGCTGCTTTCCCCTTGTTTTCCGCAGGTTGTGCATCCCCGAAAAGAAGTACGTCGGTACTTTGGGCGTTGGGGTCTTTGTAGCGAATATCCCAAGTAGTCAGGTGGTGGGCCACCACGCCAAACCGAAAAGGCAGGTGCTTCAGACGCTTGGTGATGCCTATTTGAATATCGAGGGGCAATGACTCCCGGGTGTCGCTGTAAGTCGCCATTTGTGCTCCGGCATTTCGGATAACAAGACCCATGGTCAGGCGTTTTGCCGTGTCTGTGTACATCAGCCCTGCATCGGCGAGGAGGGCCGATGCTTGGTACACATCAAGGGTAGAGAACGCCATCCGCACGTTGAGACCCAAGGAAATGCGGTCGGTCAGCGCTTTTGCACCACCAAGGGTGAAGGCCGTTTCAGAAGCCCTCACTTTACCTTGGACGTTGCCAAATTCGTCGGCGCGATCCATATCACCGTATTGTATGTATTGGAGGCCTCCCTGTACGGTCACGCTTTGCTTCTTGAGGTGCTGTACATAGGCTACGTAACCGTGTTGAATATCGGAAAGAAAAAAATTGTGGTTGATGGTTGCCCGCCTGCTCATACGTTGGTTGAGCGCTGCAGGATTGCTGGCCGCAAACACCGGGTCGTCGTCTTGCACCGCAATTTGTGCGCCTCCAAGTCCGGTGACGCGTGCAGACACCGGCAAGGATAGAAATTGAAAAACGTGCTGGCCACCGGTTACCTGACTCCAAGCACCGGGCAATTGACAACTGCCTGCGATGAGTAAGGCCAGACCAGCTTTCTGTAATAATGTGCTCATATTTTGATGGTTGGTATTGGGTGAAAAAACACCTCAAAGGGTTGCAACTATTTGTTCTGTAACGACGGAGCGCGCGCTGTCCGGCCCCAAAAGGCCCATTTTTGTATCCGCCGCGACCACCTACCCGTTACCTTTATTTTTTCCAACGGGTGACGCAGCGGCCGTTCAGACAATCGGCGATTCGCACCGTTTGGCCGTCTTCATCATATTCTTGGAGCACGCCTTGCTCCAGTGCACTTTCTTCGCCAAAAGGAGCATAGGTACCCACTGTTTTCAGATTTCCATTTTCATAATATTCCTGAAATGGCCCATTTTCTTCGTTGTTTTTCATCGTCACCCGTTCTTCAACCGCCCCATTGGGATAATAACGGATACTCCATCCTTCCATCGCGCCCGCTACAAAATCCTGATCGATACAAGGCGTACCGTTTTCGTAAAATTTGAGGTATTTGCCGTGATATTTGCCATTTTTATACGTCTCAATGCTTTCAACCGCTCCATTGGCATAGAAATATTTTCGGGGCCCCTCCAAAGTGTCCCGAAAGTATTGCGCCTCCTCCAATAATTTGCCATCGGCAGACCACTTTTGAAAAAGCCCCTCCTTCTTATGGTCTTTTTTGTTTCGTTGGAAGCGTTCAAGGCGGCCTTCATCGTCGCGAATTTCCACCGTTTCCGTGGCGGATTGCTGACATGAAACACCTAGCAGCAGGGAAGAAATCAAAATGAAAAAAGGATGTTTCATGGTATCGATAGTATTTCATGGCAAACGTACTACTTGACGGCTAAAGTGTAGGATTGGCTGCCTGTCTGCCTGAAAAAAGTGTTGAAATATACAAAGCCGCCCCACAGCTTTGCTGATGGGGCGGCTTTGTCGGTTGGCGCTAGGTTGCTTTATTACTTCCCCTTACGCATATAAAACCACAAGGCCCCAAACGCGACAATCAGGATCAGTGGAAACGTGAGTAAATGCTGTAAGGTTGCCTGTCCTGCCACCAACTCGGCCGCATCGCCCGAAAGTCCTTGCGCCGTTGCTTGGGTTTTAGCAGTATCCAGCCAGCCGCCCACGATGGGCTGCGCAATACCCGTTGCAAGCATACCCGCCCCTCCTACAAGTGACATGCCCAACGCGCCGGAACTGGGGATAGACTCACCCACAAATCCAAGCATCGTCGGCCAAAAATAACAAACGCCCACGGCAAACATGATTGCTGCAAGGTAGGTGACCGGACCCGTGGTAATGCTGAGCAAATAAATACCCAGTGCAGCAACAATGGCCGAACCCCACAGCACCCCGGTTGGGTTGAAACGGTGGATCACCGGTCCGGCAAAATACCGCCCTACAGCCATCAAACCTGTCGTCAGTGCCAGCACCAACATGGGTTGAGCACCCGATTGTTTCAGTAGAAAACCGACCCATTGCTGGGTACTGAGTTCTGTATTGGCCGTGAGTACCATACAGAATACCATAAAAAAGAACAGGGGATTGAGCATCCCGGCTAGATTGGCCGAAACACTGGTTTGTCCCGCTTGCTCTGCTTCCGGAAATTTTTGCCCCCAAAACAAGGCGGCATACGCAATGCAAGGAACCAACATGACCGCAATTTGTAATTGCCAGCCCAAGCCTGCACCTGTCATGAATTGGGAAATCAGGGCGCCCAAAAAGATACCGCCCGGAAACCAAACGTGAAACTTGTTGAGCATCGTTGTTTTGTTGTTGCTGTACATCCCTGCGATGAGTGGGTTGCAGGCAGCCTCCACCATGCCATTGCCGAAGCCAATGAGGAAACTAGAAACAAGCAACATGCTGTATCCCGTAGCACCAAGGGTCATTAGAATACCCGCTAAGTGGGCAATCAAGGCCAGCATCATCATTTTTTTGGGCCCAAGGTTGTTGTACAACAGACCACCGGCAATGGTGGCAATGGGGAATCCGATACCCAGAACCAACAGGTTGAAATAGCCCAGTTGTTCTTTTGACAGACCAAAATCGTCGCCCAAACTTTCCAAAATACCGGCGCGAATGGCAAAGGCAAAAGCCGTGGTGACAAGGGCAAAACAAGCTGCGGTAAAAAGTCTGGAAGCATTGATGGTGTTGCTGCCCTCGTTGGCATTTGTCGTGTAGGTTTTGTTCATGTGTACAGTTGATTTTCAAATTAATATGACGAACGGCCAAAAGTAGAAAGCTCCAAATGATTTTTGGCAATAATTGACAAACACTTTATAAAAAAATGTTTTTTAAAGATATTGCGTACCACCCTCAGGTATTACAAAAAAGAAAAGGTTACAGCTCTTTCCACCGCTCGACGCCACGGCGGTACGCGTGTCGTGTCTTTTTTTAGCGTAAGATGGCTCCCTCTTGGTTGATACCGGATAGAAATACAGTTGCCTGCACGCCATTTTTAACAAAAGTCTGCTGCATGGCTACTGCGGCATTTTCGGCAATCAGGCTGTTGGCGCAAAGAGCGAAAACAGCGGGTCCCGAACCGGAAATACTGCATCCGAGCGCACCGGCAGTGAGGGCAGCCTCTTGCACCGCGTAGAATCCGGGAATCATTTGAGCGCGTTGGGGCTCAATAATATCGTCGTGCAGGCAGCGTCCGATCAGGGGAATATCGGTATTAAAAAGCCCGACCACAAAAGCGGCGATGTTGGCGCTTTGGCGGATGTGTTGTTCCAGGGTGATCTCAGGTTTCAGCATGGCGCGGGCTGTTTTTGTGCTTATTTCGAGGTGGGGATGCACGACAGCCACGTAGAGACCTTTGGGTGCGTGGAGGCGGTGCACGTCGAGGGAAGCGTTGTCTCGTGCGAGCACAATGCCGCCGAGCAGCGAGGGCGCGACATTGTCGAGTTGGATTCCACCGGACACCAATTGTTCGCCCATACAGGCGAAAGGGAGCAGCTCGCGTTTGCTCATCCCCGTACGCATGACTTCGCTCACGGCCAGCACAGCAGCAGCGGCGCTGGCAGCGCTGCTACCCATACCACTGCCGATGGGCATATTCTTCATTATTTCCAGATCGATACCCTGCGTAGAAGCGTTGAGGTATTCGAGTAGGCGCATGGCGGCCACTCCGGCGGTATTTTGAGTTGCATCATGGGAAAGCTTTCCGTTGGCGCCGGAAATTTTGACGATGCGTACACCGGGGGTATTGGATTTGCTGGCGATGACCTCATCTCCCGGCCGTTCCAACGCAAGCCCCATGATGTCAAAGCCGATTCCGATATTCCCGACCGTCGCGGGGGCAAATGTTTTTATTCCAGACATGGAGCAAATTTTAAGGTAATCCGTTAATGTTTAAGAATACAAGGAAATGAAAGGGGAAAGAGCGTGTTTTCAGGAGGGTTATAAAATACCGCGTTCAGGAACCCCTCCTCGGACACCTTTGAAATAATTCCAGAGGTATTGGAGGTCTGCCTTTTCATCGTTGGTGGGATAAAAAAGAACGGGATCGAAGAATACAATTTTTTTTGAAAAATCAAACGTACAAAGGCTGATGGGGACCTCCGCCAAGCGTGCGATGTGGTAAAAGCCTGTTTTAAATTTGTCCACTTTTTTTCTGGTGCCTTCGGGTGCGATGACGAGGTGGAAACGTTTTTCGCGTTTAAAAGCTTCCGCGGTAGCCGAGACAAAGTTGTGGTTGGCACTTCTATCCACGGGGATGCCACCTACCCACCGGAAAAAAAAGCCAAAAGGCCCTTGGAACAGCGTGTGTTTGCCGACGTAATTGGCTCGGCAGCGCGTGGCGCTGTTGACCAATACCCCCAGTGGAAAATCCCAGGTGGAGGTGTGTGGCGCTACAATAACCACTACTTTAGACAAATGGTGGGGGTACTGTCCGGTTATTTTCCAACCGATAGCCCACAGAATAAACGTACTTAGCCAATGGAACATAGAGCAGGTTTTTAGCTTTAGGATCAAGTGAATGACGCGAAGGTAAAGCACCTGATCAAAAGAGCATTACTTTTGCGGCATGTCTGATACGTTGCGTGCCTATTTGTACCTACATTTTTGTGTCTTCATCTGGGGGTTCACGGCTATATTGGGCAAATTAATTACCCTAGAAACCGTCCCCTTGGTGTGGTGGCGCGTCTTATTGGCCAGTACCACCTTGTTGGTGATCATTCCCAGTCAACAATGGAGGGGGTTGTCTCGGGGTGTTTTTCTGAAATTATTTGGGGTGGGGGTATTGGTAGGGTTACATTGGCTTTGTTTTTACGGCGCTATAAAAATGTCAAATGCCTCGGTTGCCGTGGCGACCATGGC
>JBIPOY010000413.1:0-3420 GCA_044378705.1 Saprospiraceae bacterium | reverse complement strand
CCCCTCGCTAAAAACGAAGCAATACCAATCGCAGTTTGCTCCTGAATTCAGATGGAATAAGACACTCGTTGGTGCTCAACTGTAGGGCGTCTCCAAACCGCAGGCGCAACCCTTGATTCACGGTGTTGAGTATGCCATTGCGATCAAATGCACCCGTTGGTGAAAGCACGTACTCACTGCAGGTGTTTTCGTATTTTATTTCATCGTTGAACAAAAAACGGATATAATCAGCGTTTTTAACGAGAAAATACGAAGAGAATATGCCATCGTCGTCTTGAGAGTATTGTTTTTTGTGCAAAGCAGTTTTCCATTGAGGCCGGCCATCCGGCGAAAAAGAAATGGCATACACATCATCGTAATAATAATCAATGATCAGCCGCATGCCATCCCGGAGCACCCCGCGACCGGAAGCGGTGCCGCGCTGTACTTCGCGGTAGCGCTCTGCTACGAGCAGGGCGCCGCCGTCCTGACGCAACAACAAGTCCCGCAGCGCACTATCTCCTACGCCTCTTGCCCCCTCCTCAACGTCTCTCTGACGGAGAATGGAAACAAATTTCTCGTCAAATACTTCATAATGAAGCACGTGGGGTGTTGACCCATCGAGTCGCATGCTAAAAAAAAAGGTTCCGTTGGCCCTGTTTTTGATTCTATCTCCCCAAAGACCTACTCCGGTAAGGCGGTTGTTCCTATTGTCAAGGGTAAATTTAGAATCAAGGGTCGTGTATTCCTCCAAGGGTATGTGCGTGATGTCATCCGCAACAGCATTGATGTGTAAAATATGAAAAGCATGGTGCTCCAATCGGCTCCGTCGGGTATTCTTCTCCGCAATAAAATAGCAATCCCCACCATTGCTCACCACCATTTCGAAAGGGTCTGGTTCGTACCGATCCGTTGATTCAAGGTCAATGACTTTATCCCATAACACCTGCATTTTGTCCAATCTGAAACAAACCAATTCGATGCTTTCACGCTGCGCCGTATTGTACACGACGACACAATTGCGATCATCACTCTTCAGTATCTCCAAGGTGGGAGGGGTGAAAAGTTGCTCTCCATAATCCTTGACCACCATGCTGTCAATTAAGTTCGCCCCGGGATCGTACTTGTGGATTCGAAGATAGGTATGACCACGCCGATACTGTTTGTACACCACGGAGAAATCATTTTTACTCGGTATCACCGCCACTATTTGTATCCCCCTTCGATCAAGGTCATCCAATCGTTTGTTCCAGGAAAGATGCATTTGATTGTCAAAGGCTTGAATTTCAAACTCATTCGACTTATCCCTGAACAACAAAATACGATCGCGCAAACGACCAATTAATTCATACCCATAATCGTTTCTAACGCTGAGCGGATCTGATAGGATGACAGTTTGTCCCATCAAACAACCTTCCGCCAAGAAAAAAATGGCCAAGAAAATACTAAGACGACCCATACACATGTTGTTTTAAGGATAAGTAACTGCTTAGGTGGCACGCTGTCTGGCCCAAAAAGGCCCATTTTTTGTCTCAGACGCGACCACGCTAACCAGTTACAAGGATAAATAGGAGGGTGTCGGTGGAATAACTCAATTTTTCTATTACAATTAACCAACCTTAAGTCCAAAAATAGGTAGAATTTTGTGGTTATGAAAATTCTAATTGTCAATGGCCCCAATCTTAACCTTTTGGGAAGGCGCGAACCTGAAATTTATGGCAGCAAAACATTTGAAGATTTCTTTTCAGCGCTAAAGATTTCTTTTACAACGGTTGAGTTGGAGTACTTCCAAAGCAACCATGAAGGGCACTTGCTGGACAAATTGCAGGAGGTCGGTTTTTCTATTGACGGTATTGTACTGAACGCAGGCGCCTTGTCTCATACCTCCATCGCGCTGGCCGATGCTGTGGCGGCCATCTCATCCCCGGTGGTAGAAGTGCATATCAGCAATATACATGCACGGGAGCCCTTCCGCCGCCACACGTATATTGCAGCCTGCTGCATCGGTAGTATTGTTGGGTTGGGTTTGGAGGGTTACCGATTGGCCATACAGTATTTGGTGTCAAAGGCGCCGTAATGAATCTTTATGAAGGAAATGATGATCAACATCCATACCCATCATCCAACGGGGCGTCCAGGTTGTTTGGAAGTCGAAAATCTTCGATTCGGACAACAGGAAAGTGGATTCACCACATTTTATACTGCCGGATTACATCCGTGGTTTTTATCGGAAACACCCGTGGAAATTGGCGTTGATTGGCTTTTCGAACAAGCGTCACGCTCAACGGTCATTGCCATTGGTGAAATGGGGCTCGACAAAGCAACCCTGACCCCCTGGCCATTGCAAATGGAAATCTTTGAACATGGCGCCAACCTGGCGGAAAGGTTTCAGAAGCCATTGCTCGTCCACTGTGTCCGTGCTTTCGCTGATATTATCGCACTAAAAAAAGCCTGGAAACCGATTCAACCCTGGATTATTCACGGTTTTGATAAAAACACCCAAGTTGCTGATATGCTGTTGAATGTCGGATGCTATTTGTCTTTTGGCAAACCGCTGTTGAATAGTGTTCAGCATGCGGCCACGGCGTTGGCTCACACCCCTCCGGACCGTTTTTTTTTAGAAACAGACAACGCTACTATTTCCATCGAGGAAATATACCGAAAAGCAGCCCTTGTACGCGACGTGGCGCCAGAAAACCTGGCTACCCTGGTGGCGGATAATTTTAAAAAGGTGTTTGGGTTTGACCGTGCGCCGTCTAAATAGTTCCTTCCAAATAGTGATCAACATGACTACCCGTTCGCTTATCCTTGTCGCCGCATTGGTTGCGTTCAGCCAAATGGCAGCAGCACAGCCCTCCCGTAAGATCAAACTGAGTCCCGTTTCCCTCGGCTTAGACCTCCCGGATTCCTACAAACAACGCACGTTTATCAAGGGATTGTCTGGGTTTATCAATAAAATAGACCAATTGGTGGGGACTATGATTTTGGTAGAGGAAAATAAAACCACGGTACTCACGAGATTTGTGCGCCACGATAAACCGCCCGTGATCACCACTTCTACGTCAGATGTGGTTTACAGCGCTAAAATTGACAATAAATTTAAGTTCAACGGCGCGTACAGCATCGCCTCTACCAAGGTTGACAAAGATAAAATTTACGAAATAATTGTCACCGATGTGGGTTTTGCTTTTCTCCCGGAAGACTATATTCCTTACCTGGAAATATGCAGGGCCGCGACCAATGTAGCCCCCGAAACCCGCAAAAAAACATACTATGTCCGGTCGGCAAAACTCACCACCGTGTACACCAGGGCCTATCAGAAAATTACGGGCGACTCCGAAGTAAGTGGTGTGGTGTTCAGCGTCGGCGGTGAAGTGTTCAGCAGCAGCGAGCAATTCAAGGTGGACTATGTGGTATCCGTAGATTTGGTCAGCTTGGAAA
>JBIPOY010000087.1:0-9986 GCA_044378705.1 Saprospiraceae bacterium | reverse complement strand
TACGTCGCATTCACGTCCAACAATCCGTAAGCGGGTACTTTCCCGGTAGCGCCACTGACCGAAGGCAAGACGGTATTCAGTGGGTCAGAAAAAGTGCTCCCTGTGTAGCTGTACAAAAAAGAAATACTAATGTTTTTGAGGGTAAAGTTGACCCCATTTCGGCTAATCCAACCGGGCACACTCTCCAAGTGATTACCGCTGATACTCCTGTTTTCCTTGCTGTTTATACGCAGTGAATCACCCAAATACCGGGCATGGAAGTAGGCCGTTGAAGTAAAAATACTCATGTTGAATGTATTGGAAAAACGGCATTCGTATTCTGCAAACAACTCAAGACCATGGGTTCTAGCGTCTCCAATATTGGTTTTGTACAAAATAAAGGTATCCAATGCCGTATCGTATTGGGCTAGACTTCCCAGTCGGTTGTTGTAACGGAGGGTAAAAGCGCTCACGTCCCATCTAATATGAGACGACTTACCCCGCCAGCCCAGTTCTGCGTTGTAACCAAAAGCATCTCGAAGGTTTTTGTCTGACCGTTCGTATGCGGTAGCAGGAATGATGTCTTTAAATATTACAGGACGATATACCTGTGAACACCCTGCGTACATAGTTTGTGATGGTCGAACAGCGTACGCTGCATTGACCCCCATCAATGGATATTGATGCTCAATAGAATTAGTAATATCCAAGGCGCTGGCATAAGAAGTGATACCGGAAAGCCTGGAAATTCCAGACTCGTAACGAATACCGGGGCTTATTGAAATTCGATCCGACAATTGAAATTTATTTTCCAGTGAAAAAGCAATATTCCTGCTCTTCAAATGAAGATCTCTGCCCCAGGTATTGGGGTAGATACTCAGGTCAAAATCAGCGCCTGTTGTTCCCTTCCCCTGTTGCCTTCTGTGTAAATCGTTGTTGAAATACTGAACGCCCAGGGTAAAAAAACTAGAGTGCCCTAAGAGAGAATATTTTTGTAACAATCGAAGTTCTGACGTATAGCTGTTAAAGCCATCCAAATCAACCACTCTGGTATTGTAGTGATTGGTCTGGGTGTTGATGGTATCTCCCACGGTTGCCAATCGGTCATACATAACACTTCGTCGGGCACCAAGCACTGCCGATACCGTCCACCGTAACTGGGTGTTGGGAGTAATTTCCCACTTAGTGGTGAGCGAGGGGATCCAGATTTCCGGATTAAAATAGTTGCGAGAACGAGTGGCTTGTCTAGGATTCTCCTGAAACATTGCATCTGTGAGAGGCCCCGGTATTTGATACGTATATTCAGAACGCAGCAGTTCAGCGTTCAAGGAACAGGAGGGCGATATCCGGTAAGTCAGTACCATGCCCTGCCCGTTGTAATTGGAGTGACTATTTTCGCGATAACCTGCCGACACCCGCTTGCTGAAATAGGCGTAATACTGAAGTTTACCCACTTTTCCTCCAACGGCATTGTACGCGCTGAACAGCCCGTAAGAGCCAAGAGAATTGATTGACTCCAAACTGATAGCCCTCGTTGTATCAGGTTGCTTCAACACATAATTAAGCATGCCGCCAAACTGAGCGCCATACTGCAATGCGCCCGTACCGCGCACCAATTCTATACGCCCTATGGCTTCCATGGGAAGACTGAAGTGGCTGGCGGGATATCCATATATATCTGAATTGTTTATGATTCCATTGGTGCGGATGTTGAATTCCCAACCGCGGTGTGGATCAAGACCTCTGGTGCTGATATTGGTTTGATTGCCGGACCCATCCATGTCATACACAAACACACCGGGCACTTTGGCAAAGATTTGCCGGGGTGTTTTTTCAGCGATATTGGCATCTAGGTTTTGAACGCGGATGACCTCACTTTTTTTCCCAGACCACAGGAATCCATTGTCTATTTGCGGCAACGCATCGATATTTTCTCGCAACACATGGATGCTTACCTCTCGAAGATACTGGTTTGTCACTGTATCCGGCTTCTGGCCTTTGGCCACTACAGCCAACATAACCCATATTGCCAACAAGATGGTTATATTTCTCATTGCTGAACTTTTTATAGGTACAAAGGAACAATCAACGCCTCAAACAGTGCTTAATATACGCTTAAATATCATTGATTATCAATACTATTTGAGACTACCGGCCTTTGGGTTGCACCAGAGAGTCCGTCAAACTCCGCGCCCGAATACTTTGCCGGGGAATGGGCTCTCCTTTAACTTCCAGTAAGGTATCCATCGAATATTTAGACTCAAAAACGATGTTGCCATCGGGCGACCATTTCCGCAGGTAGCCATTCTTTTTGTTTTGATAAAACCATACAGCAAACTGTATTTTTCCGTCTTCATACCAAAGGGTATCCCCCCCTTGTTGCGCGCCATCGTGGTAGTATTGCACCTCTTTGATGGCGCCCGAAGGGTAATAAATGGCCGTTTTTCCGACTTGCTTTCCGTTGACAAAGGTTCGCTCAGCCATCCGTTTTCCGTCGGGATAATAGTCTGTCATAACCCCTTCTTTTTTTCCATTTTGTAGGTTGACCGTGCGGGAAACAGCCCCGTTTTCAAAATATTCAACACGCTGTTCAATTTTTGATGACGGACCGCTGTTACAGGAAAAGAAAAAAAATACAGCGGCAACGAAAAAAATATTTGATATTTTATACATCGATGCAGTGAAAAGTAATGAAAAGAGGAGTCGCCAGATTAGACGACTCCTCCAATATTATATTTGAACACTAGCTGGAGAATAAAAAAATCCAGGTATTTTAAAAAGATCACACCCTATTTTTTCCAAGGAAGATCGTTGACATAGCGACCGATTTGCGTACCATAATAAACACCTTCTTCGGCATCCATACGAAAGTGTACGCCCAGCGGAACCCTTGACCAAGCATTTTCCTGGGCCATTTCAAAGAAACTGCCAAATGTTCGAGGCGTACCTTCAAACTCTGAGCGGGTTTCATGACAACGATCGGTGAGGGAATAATCATACCCAAACACGCTGCCCAACACTTCCGCACCGGCAGCTCCAAAAGTCGAGTGCCCCGATGGATAGGCTGGAAACGATGGCGTGACACCTTCTTCACCCGTCAGTGGGTTGAACAAGGCAGGCTTCCAATTGGGGTCTATCAGACGATTGATGTACGTTTGCGGGCGCTCTACGTTGTAGTAATATTTAGAATTCCAGCAGCCTACCCCGGCATCGTTGATGGACATACCCATTTTGATATTGGCAAACAGTGCTGTTTCAAGCGTGCAACTTTCTTTTTTATACACCTGATCGGCAATAGCAACCCAACGAATTGGTGGGCTGAAGGTCAGATTCAGCAAATCATCGCTCCAAAATTCACCTACCCACTCATCTTCGTAAGAAAGGGTCGGTGTGTTTTGAGCATACACTTCGAGGGCTTGAGCGTATAATTTGGAATTAACATTTTCGTCATATTCCAATGGTGGGCGACAAAGCTTAGCACTTGTAGGCAGCGCAAAAGTACGTGTTTGGCCCCAATCAGGGAACATACCCTTGCCCGGGCCTGGTGTTGTAGGTTTCCAATCGCCGGCTTTTTTATACTGAACCTGCCAATCATAATTACCGAATGGGTCGAGGTAGTGGTCATGACCGACCACATCCGTTGCTGAGTAAGCCCACACAGCATCCGCAACCGCAATACCATGCGCACGGGAGCGCTCAAAAACCTCCTGGCTGACTTCCAACTTCGCTCTAGCATCGTATTGCGCTTCCAAGGTGTTTATTTTAGCCTGTCTTTCAGGCGTGGCAGCAACAAAAAAACGGCGCATCAAACTGGCGTAGGAAGCATTCACAACCGTGGGCCAGTGGTATTCCTTGGAATCAACCTGAGGAATCGAAAGTCCGGAATAAAGATTTTGGATACTGTTGTACTCCGGCATTCCTGAAATACAGCCTTCGTAATTGGCAATACTGAGGTAGGCGATTGCCCTGGGTGCCGGGCCCGGGCGATACCCGGCGGCATACCGCTCGATTTCAACAAAAAGTTCATTCCAATCAAATACAACTTTATAGTCGTATTCTTTGACGGCCTTACCACCTGGTGTAGAAGGGTCAACGTCTTTACAGCCTGGAACAAAGATTCCGAAAGCAATTACTGCCAAAGCTAAAAAAATAGGGTGCTTGATAAAGCTCATGAGAAGATTAGTTTAATAAATTAGTTTGAAATTTGCAATAGAACCGCCACAAAGAACCGGCCAAACTTCCTTTTTGCAGCCCAATTTTAATTAAAAACAAATTAAAAATTAACAATCATGCCCTAAGGAAGGCGTAAGAAGTACTTTTGTGCTACTATTTACAACTAGACAAATGAAAATTCTGCTGATTGAAGATGAGCCCAAAATGCTCCGGTCACTTTGTAAGGGGCTTCAGGAAAACGGTATCCAAGTGGATGCCGTATCCGATGGCACAGCGGGAAAGGGAATGGCTACAGCAAATGAGTACACGGTCATTGTATCAGACGTCATCATGCCGGGTATGAGTGGTATTGATTTGGTGAGAGCATTGCGTTCCCTTGGCAATCAGACGCCCATACTTTTGTTGACAGCACTGAGCGAGACCGATGAAAAAGTGGCGGGTTTTGACGCTGGCGCCGACGACTACCTCACCAAACCATTTGAATTTCGAGAGTTACTGGTGCGATTGAGAGCCTTGTCACGGCGTGCTGTAAGCAGCTATCAAGCAACACCAACCCTGACATTCTCTGACGTGGTGATGAATTTGGAAACCAAAGAGTTTTTTCGAAACGGCCTTAGAATAGCACTTACCCCTCGTGAATTTTCTTTGATGGAATACTTTTTGAGAAATCCGGGTCGTATGATTTCAAAAACTGAAATTTCAGAACGCGTGTGGAATTTGAATTTTGATACAGGGACCAATGTTATTGAAGTATATGTAAATTTTTTGCGTAAAAAAATTGAACGGGGTTTTCCCAATAAACTCATTCACACACAATTCAAAACCGGTTACATACTTCGAGAAGAACCTGTTCTAAATAGCTTATTAACAGGCGTTTAACAATAAATTATGCAGATACGAAACCGACTGACTTTACAGTTTATCGTTTTGGTCGCAGGCATATTATTCCTGTCACTTTGCTTTATTTATTTTAAATTCAGGCAAATGGCAGAGCATGAATTTTATGTAAGCCTACGATCAAAAGCACTCATGACCGCGGAAATGGTGCTCCACGATGAAGCCCAAATACACCCGCTGGATACATCAGTTTCAGAACGGGATTCAACCCTACACCCACTCCCATTCAGGGAAAATATAGTCATTTACAACGACCAAATGAAGCGGGTTTTTGCCTTCAACCACTCTGCTTCACCCATACCTGAAAAGTTATTGTTGTCCTTAAATGCAGGATTTGAGGAGCGGTTTCAAGATGGCCGATTGAAGGGCATTGCCATCCATCATAAAAGCAGCAGTGGACTTCAGTACCTCATTGTTGCTGAGTCTGTTTTCAGTACAGAAGACTTAGGAAAACTTCGCAACATCTTGATTGTCACTTTTTTTCTTGGTATTGGTATCGTTGCTTTCGGTGGTTGGGTGTATGCCGGACAAGCAATGGCGCCCGTAGCACGAATTGTCAATCAAGTGGACAAAATCATTCCCAGCGATTTAAGCGCCCGATTAAATGCACTCAACACCCATGACGAGCTATCCCGTCTCGTTCATACCTTTAACCGCTTGCTGGATCGAATTCAATTGGCCTTTCGTATGCAGAAAAGTTTTATTTCCAATGTATCGCATGAGTTAAAAAACCCACTTTCCGTTATTATTTCACAACTTGAAATAGCCCTTAATCAAAGCAACCGACCCGAATCAGAGTACCGCGAAACACTACATTCTGTACTGGAAGACACGCGTGCTTTGAATCAAACAAGTGAAAAACTCTTGCAATTGGCCCGCATTCATTCTGAAGGCGGCAGTATTGGATTCGAGCAAGTGAGGCTCGATGAAGCATTGCTTCAATCAAGGGCTACCCTTCAGCGTCTCCACCCTGAATACCAGATTTCGTTTGACCTTGTAGGAACGCCTGACCTTGAAAACCAACTTTGCGTGTTGGCCAATGAGTCGCTTCTTCGTTCTGCTTTTCTAAATTTGATGGAAAATGGCTGTAAATTTTCCCCGAATAAAAAAGTGGATACAAAATTAATACTGGGCCAACATGGACAACACCGTGTAGAAATAACAGACTGCGGCCCTGGCATATCGGAAAAAGATTTGACGTTGGTTTTTCAGCCATTCTACAGAAGTCCCCAAAATATGCATATTCGTGGCTCAGGTATCGGGCTATCCTTGGTGGACAGTATCTTGAAATTGCACCATATTGCGTTGGATGTTGTCTCCAAAAATGGCGTGGGCACAACATTCAACTTACATTTCCCCATACAATATGAGCAATCGACCTGACTTTTTACACGCCGGATATGTTGCTGTAATTGCCCTCTCGATGGTATTTTCAACATGTTCGCCTCAGCCCACCCATGAGCCGCCTGCATACGAAATTGCCACCCGTTTGGCAATAGACTGGAACCGACTGCTATTGGAGTTGGAATGGCACACGCAAGGGTATCGTGCACCCATCAGTGCACGAATGTTTGCCTATACAGAAATGGCTGCTTACGAAGCGGCACTTCCAGCCATGGCAGGATACACCTCTTTAAACCGCACCCACCAAGGGTACCAAAGGTGTTTTGTTTCGGCAGAGAATTATTTTTTGCCGGCGGCAGTGAACACCGCATTTGCCTTCATGGCACGCGCGTTTTTCTCTACCGCTCCGCCCAATTATTTTGAAAAAATACAACAGTTAGAAGCCCAGTACAACCTCGAAATCACTACGCAGGCAAACAAGGCTGATATCCAATATTCCAATGCTTTTGGATACCAAACCGCAGCGGCCGTTTGGCAATATTCTACCCAGGACAGCATCGGTCACAACGGTGTTAAGGATAACTATGACCTCCATTTCAAACCAGAAGTGCGCGCAGGCTGCTGGAAAATAGATTCCCACTACCCCAGTCCTCCCTTACTTCCCCACTGGGGTAAGGTGCGTTCATTTACTGTAAATAAAGACGAAATTGTGGCAAAACCGCCCATTCCATTCAATGAAAGCGCTGGATCTGCTTTTTTTTCTGAAGCGTTGGAGGTGTTTTCCATCCATCAATCTCTGACCGCTGAGGAGCGGTGGATTGCCGAATTTTGGAGTGACGACTTACCAGGACTGACGGTTACCCCGGTGGGTCGTTGGATGTCCATTACCACACAGGCGGTGAAAAAGTCAACCCTACCTTTTCCGGAGGTGATGGAAACTTATCTAAAAACTGCAATTGCTTTACATGATGCAGCGGTTGTTTGTTGGGATAAAAAATATATCTATCAGGTTGAGCGGCCTGAATCCTATATCAGACGCAACATAAAAACAGACTGGGAACCCATGCACAGCAGCCCTGCTTTTCCGAGTTATCCCTCCGGACATGCCATTTTTGGCGCTGCAGCAGCAGAAATATTAAGCGAAGCCTTTGGCGAGCAATTTGAACTTGTCGACTACACCCACAAAGGTCGTATAGAATTCAAGGGAAGCCCTCGGAAATTTGATTCATTTCTTACCATGGCTGATGAAAATGCCTACTCTAGAATGTTGATTGGCGTGCATTTTAGAAACGACTGCGAGGAAGGACTGCGTTTGGGTAAATTAGTCGGGAAAAAAGTAGTGGACCTAAAACTTCATGACGTGATCGTCGCCAGCCTTTGGTCAAATTGAAGCACATTATTTGGGACGTTGTACACAGGTCGCGGCACAATCTTAGTCTGTGAATACGTGATTTTGATGATTTGATTGATTGCAATCACATTTCATGCACAACCACTTTGTGCTGACTATACTTTTGTAACATCCTATATTTACTGGTTTTGTTCAGAAATAAACAGCCCGCGTAGGTATTAATTTTGTAAAAAAATATTTTTTATCCTATTTTTCAACAAATTAGCGGCAACAATACAAATTAGCACGACATTTGTTGCAGTTTTAAATCCGTGTCATTATTTCACAAATTCCCGTTGCTTATGAAATTTTTTCAACTCTCCAAACCGCTTGCTATGTTGTTCATAGTAGGCGGCGTCTTCCTTATTCCTGCCTGTAGTGATGTCAACGTTGAGGTAGTATCCCCTTACACCGATGCGCACAAATTTGACAACAAAGTGTTTTTGGAATGGAATAATACCTTCATGGAAATTGAGCGCTATGCTCCCGGGTACCGCCCGGGGCCTGCTCCACGTGCACTCGCCTACTTAGGGATTTCTGCCTACGAAAGCCTTGTTTCCGCCATTCCTGAAAACAATTCTATCGCTTCACTGTACCCTGCACTTCAAGTACCCAAAGCGGAGCCCAAAACGGAATATTTTTGGCCAGCGGTTGTCAATGCCTCCTATGCTTATTTGATGGAGCGTTTTTTTTATCACATGGAAAACAGCCATCCTACCGAATTTGGCCTGATTTCGCAATTGAACAATAAACTACACAACCAATACGCAAGCCAAACCACCCCGGAAATCCTGGCAAGATCTGAGCAATTCGGTCGCGATGTGGCAACAGCCGTATATCAATGGGAATCCTCTGATGCTGTTGGGCACAATGCCTTCTTAAATCCACGTCCGGTAGAGTACGTTCCACCAGCTGGAAATGGCAAATGGAAACCCACCTACCCCGACTTTGGGAAGGCCGTTTTCCCCTATTGGGGGCAGGTTCGTCGTTTTGCCATGAAAGACGAAGATATTCTTGCGCGTGAGCCCATTCCTTACAGTGAGAACGAAAACTCTCTTTATTACACCCAAGGTTTGGAGGTATTCAATACAGTAAAAAACATCACAGAAGATGGACCAGGAGCCTATCAAAGCCGCTGGATTGCTGAATTTTGGAGTGATGACATGACTGATGTAACGTTCTCACCTCCTACTCGCATGATTGCTATTCTCAACCAAGTGGTTGACAAAGAAGATTTGGACCTAGCTGCCTGCGCGGAGGTGTATGCCAAATTGGGCATGTCTATCAATGATGCCGGTGTGGCTGTTTGGCACTCAAAATACGTTTACAATATTGAGCGCCCTGTGACTTTTATCCGGGATGTAATCGCCCAGAAACAACCTGAAGCAGCCAATTGGGTGACCATCCTGAACAATCCTTATGGAGGACCTCAAGGTTTTACGCCATCTTTTCCTGCCTATCCATCTGGTCATTCGGGCTTTGGTGGCGCCGGGTCAAAAATCCTTTCTTCCTTTTTTGAATTCAACGCCAACCACCCTGGAACGTACACATTCACCGATTTGTGTCACATTGATCGCACTGAATTCAACGGAAAGCCTCGTGTTTACCCTTCTTTCAAAGACCTCGGTATTGAAGATGCTTATTCACGGATACCATTGGGTGTCCACTGGCGTATGGACTGCGATGAAGGCCTTCGTTTGGGTGAAATTGCTGCTCAGCGGGTGTTGGAACTTCCTTGGAAGAAATAATTCCAATACAATATCCCGCCACTTTATTGCAAAAAAAGCCACTCCTTACAAGGGAGTGGCTTTTTTTGTGATAAATCAGACGGTCTAAATTAGTATAAACCAAGGAGAATACCGCTTTTTGTTTTGATTGATGTACATTAGCCCAATGAAATCGATCGATAAAGATTACGGTGTACAACACAAATATTGTTGGCTTTTTGCCATCCTCGTTGTACTGTCACTCAGTCCTGCCTGCTCACCTGAGCCTGATCCAAAAAAATTTCTTATTGGTTTTTCTCAATGTTGCGATGATCCGTGGCGCGATGTAATGAATCGAGAAATGTTCCGGGAACTGGCGTTCCATCCGGAACTAAACTTTGAGATGCGCATTGCCAACAATGACAGCAAAATGCAGGTTACGCAAATACGCGAATTAGTAGCTTCCGGAATTGATTTGCTTATCGTGGCGCCCAATG
>JBIPOY010000412.1:0-3425 GCA_044378705.1 Saprospiraceae bacterium | reverse complement strand
GTGGGCGGCGCGACCATGGGCGGCGGCACGGACATTCGGGTGGACTGGAACAACTTCAACTTCTCGGTAGCCCAAGTGACCCACACACCATCGCACGAGGTTTTGCTCAGTGGCGAGTACCCGTCCAGCACTTCGACCATTATTGAGTTCAATAACTTCTTTCTTGACCAGCCTACGGGCAACCTTGGAGATAACCACTTGTACGGCATCACGCTCAACAACGGCAACAAAAACCAGGTAGAAATCTACTCCAACACCTTCAATTCAGGAGCTTGGGGGCCGTTTTCTGACCCTGCCGCTGATTGGGGCATCAACTTAAATGGCTCTATGGGCGGCGGCAACGTGATGACGGGCAACACCTTCGAGCTGAACCCCAACACCGCTTTTTCGGTGAACTTCTTTGCGGGCATCTATTCACAGGATTTTACCAACACGGTATTCTGCGAAAATAATCTGCGAGAGAGCACCTACCCCATGTACTTTCAGGGCACGAGCATGGGTAAGCAGTATTTTGCCAACATCCATACGGGAGGTGGGCACTCCTTTCGGGTACAGGACGGCTTCATCGGTGAGCAAGGTATTGAGGGTGGCGAGCATAACGGCAACGAGTGGTACGACAAGTGGCTCAACATCATACCGTCGCTTCACGCCTACCACTTCCCACCTCAATTGGCGGAACAATCCCGCATCTGGGCGCACACGAACCAGTCGGTGCGCAACACACAGGGGCTGGGCTACACGTTTTTTTCTGAGCACTATCCTGCCGATATTGACCCCAATCAAAACGCTTGGTTTCAGTCCGACTTTACGGGATTCCCGGGCCCGGGGGACTGCATAACCCATCTTGTCGGTACCGACAAGACGGACAGGGCAATAGCAGGCGGTACAATTGACCTGACGGGCCTTAGCCCGGCGCACGGCTGGACGGCCAAACGTTACCTGTACGCCAAACTGCAACAAAACCCGGGCTTGCAGGACGACTATGCTGAGTTCGGGCCATTTCTGTCGAGCCAATCCAACTCTTCCGTAGGCCAGTTGTATGCCGTAGAACAAAAAATAGCAGAAGGGCTAAATGTATCGGCAAGTCTCGACGCGCTGTTAGGCCAGATAAAAACAGACGAGAGTTTGGCTCTTGGCGAAGTGTTGCTGGCGGACTCGGTCATGGACACTTCCACGGACGCTGCCGCTTTGGCCTCCGCCCAAAACGGCAAGAACCTTGCCTTGGCTGAACTGCGCATATTGGACAGCCTTTACAACGAGGTCAATAATGCATATCAGGCCGCTCTGACCTCAAAATTGCAGGAAGCCCTTATACTCAACGACGCAGTCGCGGCAGTTAACGATTTCGAGCAGCACGAAAAAACAGTGAACAACATTGCCATCCGGCAAGTGCTGTTCCAAAACGGCGAACTGACGGCGGCACAGGTCGCAACACTCAGCAGCATTGCCGCCGAATGCCCAAAAACCGACGGGCACGGGGTCTATCGCGCAAGGGGCCTGCTCACGGGCTGCGACGCGGGCAATTGGAGCGACGACTATGCTGGCTGCAACCCGGTAGTTCCTCCCGTACAGGAGCAGGTATTGGACTACGGCTTTGGTCAAAGGTCTGATAAAAAGCAATTGGCAGCACAGGCTTTGGCCTACCCCAACCCGGCCACCGATGGCATCTTCGTTCGCACGGTATCAGGTCAATACGGGCTGATTACCCTGCAAGACATGACTGGTAGGACATGGCGCGAAGCACCCTTCACAACTGCCGACGAGGTAAAGTATCTTGACCTTGCAAACGTGCCTTCCGGCGTGTACACCTGCGCCATTAGCGGCACCAACGGTGAGCATCAGGTCATCAAAGTATTTGTCGTAAAACCTTAATTTTTCCACTTTGCAGGCTGCGGCTCCGTTCGGGCGCAGCCTGCTCTTTTATTGCCAAATATGAGAATATGGACTATTTTAAGTTTGTGGATTTTATTTTCGCAAACCGTTTTTGCTCAAAATAAATACGATAACAATTGGGTTTTTGCCAACCTGGGACTTGGCGGCAATATCCTCAGTTATGAAGAGGATTCATTAAATGTAACGGCACTTGGGGTAACTGATGGAAGGGCAAGAGAAGCGCTTGCCTGCATGAGCGACAAAGAAGGCAACCTGCTTTTTTACACCAATAACTGTACAGTTTTTAATAAAAACCATGAGACGATGGAAAACGGTGAGGGTTTGAACCCAGGGCAGATACAGACCTACTGGTGCAGCGTCAATCCCTTTGCCAACCCCAACGACAACTCTGTATTGGTGCTGCCAATGCCCGGCGACGAGCACATTTACCAGATTTTTCATTGGGACTATGAAGCGTTTAACATAGGGCAACCGGGAGGCACGCAGTTCGGCCCCCTGCATTTATATCACACCGTGGTGGATATGACGCAAAATGGAGGGCTGGGCAAAGTTCTGTCAAAAAACAACTTGATCATCGACGACACACTCAGTTCCTGCGCCTTGCAGGCGGTGCGCCATGCTAATGGGCGCGATTGGTGGGTGCTGGCACCGGAGTTCAACGGCAACTGCTACTACAAGGTCTTGCTTGACCCTTCCAGCCCACAAGTCATGGATAAGCAGTGTATTGGTAGCAACTGGGGAAAATATGGAGGAGGTAGTGCGCATTTTACCAACAACGGTCTCCGATATGTGCGATGTGATATTGAATATGGTCTAAATATTTTTGATTTTGACAGATGCTCAGGCGAAATTTCAACCCCCCTTCATATACCGATTGGCCCGCCGGGAATGTTCCTACTTAACTGCATGACCCTATCTCCAAGTAGTCGCTTCTTATATTATCACACGAGAAAGGATATATGGCAGTACGACCTTGAAGCGCAGGATATTGACAGTAGTAAAATATTAGTCGCTACGTTCGATGGTTTCCAGAGTGCGGGCAACTCTACCGATTTCTATAAATCACAACTCGCCCCGGATGGGAAGATTTATATCAATACTTATAGCGGAACATATTATCTGCACGTCATAGAACATCCCGATTCGGCGGGTTTGGCCTGCGAAGTACGGCAACACGCTATCGAACTGGCCAACAGACACTTTGCTGCCATGCCCAACTACCCCAATTATCGGCTGGGGGCATTGGCAGGGTCGATGTGCGATACGATTAGTGTAAGTACCTATGAACCGTACTTTCAGGAAAGCCAAATAATAGTTTATCCCAACCCGAGCTCCGGAGACATTACCATTCAGCACAAAGGCGGTTCAATAATTGTAAAAACGGAGATGCTTCATTTGGCAGGAGGTACCATTTTTATGGATACACAGCAGGGAAATCCCATCAAAATCCAAAGGCGTATCAATAACTTCAAACCAGGTTTTTATTTGTTAAAGATAACCGATGATACGGGCTGGTCAGAGGTTAAAAAGAT
>JBIPOY010000086.1:0-10004 GCA_044378705.1 Saprospiraceae bacterium | reverse complement strand
ACACAACAGACAAATATTAAAGGAAAGTTACAGCAAAGATTTGGTGTTGTACTCAGGCACAACCGACCAGGAATTGAGTGCCGCAAAGATCAATCCTATTGATCATGCCTTTGGATTAAAATTTACCAAATACCTGGAAACACATTATGCAAGACAAGATTTTCAGGTCACTGATTTATGCCTTGAAATGCAACTCTCCCGATCACAACTGTACAGAAAAGTAAAAGCATTGTATGGTGAAAGTATCAGTGACTACATCCAGCACGTGCGGCTGGAAAAAGCCAGGGTGCTACTGCTGGAAGGAACACAGTCTGTGGCTGACATTGCCTACCAAGTGGGCTACTCCTCTCCGGATTATTTCTCTACTGTGTTCAAATCGAAGTATAGTATAGCACCATCGCAGCTTAGAAAACAAGTCTGATGGGTAAGCTACCCTTTAATGATACAGCCTACTAGGTCTCGCTGCCAAATTTCATGCAACAATTTTACAGCATTGATGCAACAATTTTACAGCAAATTGAAACAACCCCGTTATAAAATACTGAAAACCAAATCATTGGTTACACGCATCAAAATTTAAGAAGATTGAGACAATCCTTAATAGTCTCCATCAACCATTCAAATATTTTTGCAACATCAAAAGAATGAACATGAACCATCGTAAAGTAATTTATTGGTCAATTATCGTCGCCATGGGCGGGTTTCTCTTTGGCTTGGATACCGCAGTCATTTCCGGTTGTGAGCGCACCGTTCAAAAATTGTGGGGATTAACCGACGCCATGACGGGTCAAATGGTCGCGATGGCCCTTTATGGCACCATCGTCGGCGCTATTTTTGGAGGGGTTCCGGCAGAGCGTTTCGGCCGGAAACAGACTCTATTTTGGGTTGCCATTCTGTACTTTGTTTCTGCCGTTGGTTCGGCTCTAGCGCCCGATGTTTATTATTTGATGTTTTTTCGATTTATTGGTGGGTTAAGTATTGGCGCTTCATCGGTGGTGGCGCCAATGTATATTACTGAAATTGCCCCTACCGAAAAACGGGGCCAACTGACGGCTCTTTTCCAATTCAATATTGTGTTTGGAATTCTCATCGCCTACCTTTCCAACTGGCTCATCGGAACAACAGGGGAAGAAACTTGGCGCTGGATGCTGGGTGTTGTTGCTTTCCCCTCTGCGCTTTTTGTGGTCTTGATGTTGTTGGTGCCCGAAAGTCCTCGGTGGCTTATTGTAAAAAAAGGCAAAATTAATGAGGCGCGACGCACCCTTGACCTCATCAATCCTAGTACCGCTGAAGCGTCTATTGCTGCCATTCAAGCAGGCCATGATGTCTCGGAAGGTGGCGGAAGTCTGCGGGAATTTTTTTCCGGAAAATACCGTCGGCCAATTTTATTGGCTTTTCTGTTTGCTTTTTTCAACCAGGTTTCCGGGATCAACGCGGTCATTTATTATGCTCCTCGGATATTTGAAGATGCCGGAATGGCCACGAGTGCTGCGTTGCTTTCTTCGGTGGGTATTGGCCTGATCAACCTTGTTTTCACAATGCTGGGCCTTTTTCTGATAGATACCAAGGGGCGCAAATTTTTAATGTATGTCGGTTCTATTGGCTATATTATTTCTCTTTCTCTGGTTTCATGGGCTTTTTTTTCGGGTACTTCGGCCGGTAGTACGGTTGTTCCGGGGCTTCTTTTTGCGTTTATTGCTGCTCATGCCATCGGCCAGGGAGCCGTCATCTGGGTGTTTATTTCAGAAATTTTTCCCAATCAGATTCGATCATGGGGAAACTCACTGGGCAGTAGTACGCATTGGGTTTTTGCAGCTTTGATCGCCGGGAATTTTCCTTGGTTTGCCGGAAAATTCGGTCAGGCACCCAGCTTTGCATTCTTCGCTGTCATGATGGTGTTCCAATTGCTTTTTGTTTGGAAAATGATGCCCGAAACAAAAGGTGTTTCATTGGAAGACCTAGAAAAGCAATTGGTTCAATAAAAAAATTCATACGATTTTAACAATGATGGTTTTGGGTTCGGAGAAGCAATTTATCCGAACCCTTTTTAACCATGCCCATCCAAAAAAAAGCCATGCAAAACCCTACCCTCATTTGCTTCGGAGAAGTACTCTGGGATATACTACCTACCGGAAAAATTGCCGGTGGCGCTCCTATGAATGTAGCCTACCATGCCAACAACTTAGGTTTTTCCACCAAAATGATCAGCCGAATCGGAAACGATCCGTTGGGCCATGCATTACTCCATTTTTTAGACGAAAAAGGAGTCTCTACTCAGTTTGTTCAAACAGACCAAGAGCTCCCTACCGGTATTGTCAATGTAACCCTCAGCCCTAGTGGATCACCTGCCTACGAAATCGTAAACCCCTCCGCTTGGGACAATATACAATCGGATGAATTGATGTGCGATACCGTAAAGGAAACCGATGTTTTTGTTTTCGGAAGTTTGGCATGCCGATGTGCGCAAACCAGAAATACGCTTTTCAATTTATTGGAGGGAGCCATGTTGCGGGTGCTGGATGCCAATTTGCGTCGCCCTTTTTATTCCAAAGAATTGTTAGAGGAACTCCTTTCAAAAGCAGACATCGCTAAAATGAACGATGAAGAACTGGAAATCATCGCCGATTGGAAGGGCGTCACCGGTACCGAAGAAGAACAAATGCGCGCCATCAAAGAGTTCTATCAGTTGGAGTTGCTCATTCTTACCAAGGGCGACAAAGGTGCCTCTTGTTTGGATGATGCCGACTATTGTACACATGCCGGTTTTTCAATACCGGTGGCCGATACCATTGGCAGTGGAGATGCTTTTCTTGCGGCATTTCTCAAGAAACTGCTCTCCGGTGACTCTACGCAAGAATGTTTAAATTTTGCCTGTGCCATTGGTGCTTTGGCGGCAACCAAACAAGGCGGTACTCCAACCATTACTCCTGAAGAAATTCACTTTTTTATGCTTTCAAAAAACGCATCCAATGAAAAATAATAACAACTCGCTGGTATTGCTCATGGCCGTACTGATCGGCATTCAATGGTCTTGTATCAGCCATCGTCCCGCCAACCAAGATATTTCATCTGGCACCTATCTCGAACAACATCGCCCACAATTTCACTTTTCACCCGCCAAGCAATGGATGAATGATCCCAACGGCATGGTGTTTTATGAAGGTGAATACCATTTGTTTTATCAGTATTATCCTGAAAGTAATGTTTGGGGCCCTATGCACTGGGCCCATGCCGTAAGCAAAGACATGGTCTATTGGGAGCATCTGCCCATCGCTTTATATCCGGATTCACTCGGGTATATTTTCTCAGGCAGTGCTGTGGTTGATTGGAACAATACCAGTGGATTGGGTATCAACGGCAAACCACCGCTGGTCGCCATGTTCACCTATCACAACATGAAAGGAGAAAAAGAGGGTCGAAGTGATTATGAAAACCAGGGAATCGCGTACAGCAACGACCGCGGTAGAACTTGGGTTAAATACACCGCCAATCCGGTACTGGTCAACACCGGACAACACAAAGATTTTCGGGATCCAAAAGTAGTATGGGATGATGATTCTAAGCAATGGGTAGTGGTATTGGCCGTAGGTGATCACACAGAATTTTGGGGCTCTCCCAACCTGAAAAAATGGACCTATCTGGGAGCATTTGGCAAAGAGGTTGGTGCCCACGGTGGTGTATGGGAATGCCCTGACCTTTTTCCCATCAAAGTAGCTGAATCCGGAGAGAAGAAATGGGTATTGATCGTCAATCTAAACCCCGGTGGTCCCAATGGGGGATCCGGCACACAGTATTTTGTCGGGAATTTTGACGGAAAAGAATTCATACTCGATCCAAAGTTTGCCCAATCAGTGCCCAAGGGAAAAGGCATCTGGCTCGATTGGGGAAAAGACAATTATGCAGGAGTCACGTGGTCTGACATACCCTCCAAAGATGGGCGCCGGCTCTTGTTGGGTTGGATGAGTAACTGGGAATACGCTCAAGTAGTTCCCACCACAACTTGGCGAAACGCAACGACCCTGCCAAGAGAAATGGTGTTAAAACAAACCCAAGAGGGATACAGAATCAGTTCCATACCAGCCGAATCGTTAAAAAAATTGCGTGAAAAGTCCTATGAAATGCCGGTTACAGATATGGCAGCGCCCATCAATTTAACCGATAAAATAGGTTTTCAGCCCGCACAATCAGAGTGGATTGTAGAATTCAACCCCGAATCAGGATCGTCTTTGCGTTTTGGTATTGAACTTTCCAACGATAAAAACGAAACCTACCGTATTGGTTATGATGCTGCTCAAAACCAGTTTTTCAGCGACCGTACCCGATCGGGCAACCATTCTTTTTCTGAAAAATTTGCAAGCAGCATTCATACAGCCCCACGATTGTCCAAAGATAAAACCGTCCGTTTACACCTGTTTTTTGATACTGCCTCTGCCGAATTATTTGCCGACGGTGGTACCACCTTGATGACAGAGTTGTACTTCCCCACCTCAAATTTCAATCAAATAAAAATATTCGCGGACGGCGGAAAAGCATCCCAGGTACAGTGCCAGGGATACCGGCTCAAACGCATTTGGAAATAGCCCAAGCTACCTTTCAGTATCTGTTTTTTCTAACTAAAACTTACTTTAACATGAAGCTTAAATTACTCACATTGTTCGCAATGTTACTTACCATTCAGGTTGCATTTGCGCAACGGGTCCTGACTGGAAAAGTAGCGGATGCGGAAACAAACGAACCCCTTATCGGGGCAACCGTATCCGTGACAGGCACTTCCATAGGCGTAGCGACCGATGCCAACGGCGGTTTTTCGCTGAATATTCCAGCCAGCGCTACATCTGTATCCGTCTCTTATACAGGTTATGAAAAGCAAGAAGTTGCCATTCTAGGCCTATCTACGCTCAATATTGCCCTCAAATCCGGCACTGTCTTGGATGAAGTCGTGGTCACGGGCTATGGTGTGGAGAAAAAGAAAGACCTCCTGGGTGCTGTCGCTGTACTCGACTTAAAAGACATTGAAAATGCCGCCAATCCAAATGTTTTGCAAAGTATGCAAGGACGTGTTGCCGGTGTGAATGTGGATTTGTCTGGCGACCCCGGGCAAGGCGTACGTTTGCGCATTCGCGGCACAAGCACCTTGGGTAAAGCCACCGACCCACTCTACATCGTTGACGGTGTACCCATCCAGTCCTTTGTAACCAATGAGAACAACTCTACCATTCCACAAACTTGGGACCTATCATGGCTCAATCCGAATGATATCGCCTCGATTCAAGTATTAAAAGACGCCTCATCGTCCTCTATATACGGATCAAGGGCCTCTAACGGTGTTGTTATCATTACCACCAAACAACCCGGAAACCAAAAGGGCCGAGTAAATTTTAACGTTCGTACCAGCTTTGAAAACTGGAATGAGTATGACGACCTGACCAACAACCGCGAACGTGCTATCGTGGAATGGCAAGGTGCTGTGAACGATGGTACCAACCCCGACAATACCGGTATTTACAAGTATAAATGGCACCTCGACCCATCGCTGGGGGTGGGTATTCAAGGTACCGGCGTGCCGGTACTGGACGAAATCCTCTACCCCGAATGGCTGGATCAAGACGATCAACTTCGTCCCTCCGGGCACCCACAGAGTATTTACGGGGGCAACATTGAAGAGGGAACAGACTATTGGAAAGAAATTTCTAGGATGGGTAGTATTCAGAACTATGATTTGTCTTTTTCCCAAGGCGGAGAACGTGGCGGCGTGCAGTTTGGTGCCAACTACTTGGACCAACGGGGCGTTATCATCAACTCCAATTTTAAGCGCATGGGTGCGCGTATGAATTCTAATTTTAAATTTTTTGATGGAAAAGTAACGATCGGAGAAAACCTAGCCATCTCCAGTGGCCAACGCCTCTGGCTCGACAATGGTTTTGGTGGAACCCCAGAACAAGCACCTTACCGGTACAAATCCATTCTGCCGGTACGCACAGAAGACGGTCGTTTTTCTGGACCTCCAGGCGGTGGTTTTTCAGACCGCGACAATCCTGTGGCTCTTTCAGAAGACAACAAAGATGACCGTAGCAAAAACGTAAAAATATTTGGAAACGTTTATACAGACATTCAACTGTTAAAATCACTCAAATTTCGGAGTAGTTTTGGTGGAGATTATGACAATATCTTGTCAAAAGACATTTTTCGCACCTATACACGGGGGTTCTTGGGCAACAACACCGCAGAACTCACCTTGCGTCAGACACACCAACTCAATTGGGTGTTTAACAACACACTCGTGTACTCAAAAGCGTTTGGAGCACACGGCCTAACTGCCATGGCAGGCACGGAAGCCATCAAAAACTCTGTTGATATTTTTTCGGCGACCGGCAAAGATTTTGCACAAGAAACCGTTGAATATTTTCAGTTGAGTGCCGCTTCCGGGGAAAGAACCTCCTCTGGGATGAGCACAGGATTTTCACTGTTCTCTTATTTCGGAAAAGTGAACTACGATTATGCCGGAAAATATTTGGCTTCCTTCACTATTCGCCGCGACGGATCCTCGCGCTTTGGTACGCAAAACAGATTCGCCGTTTTTCCTGCTATTTCTGCCGGTTGGAGAATCAGCGAAGAAGATTTCTTAAAAGACAGCAAACTCATCTCAAACCTGAAACTTCGTGCAGCATGGGGTAAAACTGGTAACCAAGATATCCTCAACGATGCCCGATTTGGTCTGTATCAAGCAGTGTACGCACCCGCCAGCAATGTGCTTCCATGGGATGGTGGTTGCGCACAAACGCCTTGCCCCGATGCAGCAACTTCCTATGATATTGGAAACAACGATTCCGGTATTCTCCCTTCCGGATTTTTGGCCACCCAAACCGGGAACGACAAATTGCGTTGGGAAACAACCACAGAAACCAACCTTGGTCTTGACTTCGGACTGTTAAACGATAAATTAACCGGAAGTCTTGAGATTTTTGACCGCAATACAGACGACATTCTGGTCAAGCCCAAACAAATCGGTGCTTTTGGGGATGGTGCTAGTCAGTGGGTAAATGGCGCCAGTATGGAAACAAAAGGCTGGGAACTATCCCTTAATTATACCCCTCATGCCAAAGGAGAGATAGAATACTCCATCGGAACAGTACTCTCCCATTACAACTCCATCATCACCGGGCTTCCAGAGAATCTACTGGCATCCTTTGCAGGAAATGCGGAGCAAAACATCGTTGGACATGCACCAAACGCGTTGTTTGGGTACCATACCGATGGTATTTTCCAAAATCAAGCTGAAGTGGATGCACATGTTGCACAAGTCGGCAAACGGGTGGGTGCCCTCCGTTACGTTGACCTCAACAACGATGGAACCATCAATGACCTAGACCAAGAATACGCTGAAGGGAACGGCGTTCCGAAAGTAGAATTTGGGGTAAATTTCCAAATGGAATGGAAAAACTTCGACGTTAGCTTGTTCACGTGGGGGGCCCTTGGACGTAAAGTAACGCCTGATGTGTACCGGATGGAACTTGGATCTTTGGACAATGGTGAAAACGGTGGCGTAGCACAGTTGGACGCATGGACGCCAACCAATACAGGCAGTTATATCCCCGCTGCGAGCAACAGCAACCGACCTTTTGGTTTCTCCTTGGACTACAACGTACGCAACGGAAACTACCTTGCTTTCCGTCAGGTAATGTTGGGATACACTTTCCCAAAATCAAATCTAGGCAGCAATATGTCTAATCTACGCATCTACATTTCAGGTGAAAACTTGGGTTGGATTGTAGATCGTAAAGGCTCTAATCAATACCCACAAACAGGTTGGTCTATTGAAAATCGGGTTGGCGGTATCTATCCAAAACCACAAAGATTCTCTGTTGGCGTGAGCGCTGGGTTCTAATTCTTCCATTATTAAAATCATTACCATGAAAAAAATATTCACCATAAAATACATCCTGACGGTAGCAATTTCCTTGTCCGTTCTGGGAGGGTGTAAAAAGGAATTCCTTGATTTTAAACCAACTGGCGTAATTGCCGATGCTGACCTCAATACGGTTGAAAATGCTGAGAAAATGGTCATCTCAGCGTACGCATCTCTTGGAAATGACGGGCTTCTAGCCCATCAATATGAAGATATGTGGGTGTACGGCAGTGTTCGTTCAGATGACGCCTACAAAGGTGGCGGTAGTATTGGTGACCAATTTGACAGCCATTTGGTGGAGGTTTTCAGCCTCAATACGCCCGCCAACGGCAATGCCAATCTGATGTGGATCTATTTGTATGCCGGTATTTCAAGGGTAAACGACGCCATACGCCGTATTCAAGCACTCTCGGATGCTGATTATGAAGCGAAAGCAGGCGTTAGCCGAAAACAACGTTTGGCAGAGTTGCGATTCATTCGCGGCCATTATGAATTCATCCTAAAAGTATTGTACAAATATCCCGTTTTCATTGACGAAACAGTCGCAAAACCTGATATTATCAATATTTCAAACCACGCAAAAACCGATCAGGAAGGTTGGGCGCTGATCGCAGATGAATTTCGTGCCGGGGTAGCCGACCTGCCTTCAACACAAGCAGACGAAGGCCGCCCTACAAAAAATGCTGCTCGGGCGTATCTAGCCAAGGCTTTGTTGTACAAAGCTTACGTTCAGAATGAAACCCACCAAGTGGTCAGCATCACACAATCCGAGTTGGAAGAAGTCGTGGCGCTCGTCAGTACGATCGAAGGAACCGGCGAATATGCCCTTCACGACGATTTTGCCAAAAACTTCCTGTGGGAGTTTGAAAGTGGCACTGAGTCCGTTTGGGCCATCATGCGTTCCATAGACGATGGCTCTCCGGAAGGACGGGGCAATTTCTCCACAGGCCTTACCTCTTCCCTCGGTCCGGGCTATGGTTGCTGTTCTTTCAACCAAGGCTCACAAAATCTAGCCAACGCCTTTAAAACCGACGCCAACGGCTTGCCGTTGTTTGACAACTTCAACAATGCTCCGGATATACAGACAAGCAATGACATCCAGAACAACAACATGGACCCACGCATAGCACATACGCTTGGAATGATTGGTATGCCGTTTAAATACGATCCAAATCGCATTTACGACGAGTCGTATGCCCGCGTTCCCGGTGTTTATGGATACGTTTTGGGCATGAAGGATCAAGAGTTACCCTCTTCTCCCGCTTTCCGGCAGTATCAGGCTTTCTTTAGTATTTCCAGAAATACCGATCAAATTCGTTACGGTGATTTGCTCCTGATGAAAGCGGAGGCACTCATCGAGCTAAACCGATTGAGCGAAGCACTGACCATCATCAACAATATAAGGGGGAGAGCCATCAGCTCCGCCAGCACTTCTCGCCTGGTTTATGCAGACGGAAGCCCTACCGGTAAGTGGAACGTTGGTGTGTACCCATCGCTGGGCACCCAAGACAATGCCCGCAAAATTCTTCGCTGGGAACGACGTCTTGAACTGGCCTTCGAATCAAAGCGGTTTTTTGACCTCGTGCGCTGGGGCGTTGCTGAACAAACGCTCAATCAGTATTTTAACGAAGAAAAATCACGCCGCGATTACCTCAAAGATGCGCAATTTACAGCCGGAAGAGACGAATACCTCGCTATTCCACAAGCGCAAATTACCATTAGTCAGGGACTTTACGTACAAAACCCCGGTTACTAGTGTAGTGTAGTACACCATATTATTTTTTTGTAACGGGGTAAAAAAGACAATCAGTCTTTTTTACCCCTTGCATCAAAGGTGCCTATTCAAATATAGTAACTGGTTAGCGTGGTCGCGTGTGAGACAAAAAAGTGGCCATTTTTTGCCAGGCAGCGTGCCCCCTAACCAGTTACCAAATATATTAAGCGATGCGTATCCATTTATCTAATTTTATGAAGCCCTCAATTCTTTGTCACCTCCTGTTGCTCGGTCTTGGTTTCCGAAATGTAACAGCACAAGATTTTACCCACGTAGAATCAGCAGCACACCTTGGCGCAATTGTGAACACCAACGGCGTAGCCG
>JBIPOY010000411.1:0-3431 GCA_044378705.1 Saprospiraceae bacterium | reverse complement strand
TTGTTGGGGATCTTGTATTATCCTTGGAAGGTGAAGGCTGCTCCCGAACCGCAGTTTCTGGTGGCTTGCTTCTTGGTGTTGGAGGCCGTTTTAGTTTATTTGGCAACTCGGCCGGGGGCGCGGCATCTTGCATTGGCGGCCTTGCCGGTTGTATTGATTGTCGAGCTGATCTTTACCGCTTGGCCGGTTTTACACGATCGTTTTGCCATGACAAAAACAGAGTGGGAAACAGGTTATTACCAAGAGCCCAATACGGTAGCGGCCATTGATTGGATCCAGGCACAAGACTCTAGTTTTTACCGCATTATGAAGCCGGTGGGTTCGGGATCAAAACGCTACAACAGCCTCAATGATGGCAACGTAATGCAGTATAATGGGATGACCTCCTACCATTCGTTTAACCACCCCGGACTCATCAACCTGCTTGTTGGAACGGGTGTTGTTGACACCAATTCTACCAGAAGGGATACGTTGGAGGAAGATACGCGATGGGCCATCGGCATTGGCAACGACCTGTTTTTACAAACCGTTACCAATTGCAAATATATTGTCAACAATCAGCCGCACTACAAGCAGGGTGCATTTACAAAAGCGATCATAGACTCCCTCACGTGTTTCGGCGATCAACGCGTCCTGCGTCTGAAACTAGCCCTGCCGCTTGGTGTAGCGTATGAACAGTATATGACCGAAAGCGAGGCATTCAAACTACGACCACGGATAAACCGGCAATTGTCTATGATGAAGGTTGGTGTTGTCAGGCAGGAATTTGTGCCCATGCTTGCTGGGCTCAAATCTGTGGTATCCGATTCCATTCCAGCGCCCGACAAATACACGGTAGAGATGATTTATGCCGATTTCGCAGCGCTACAAGCGGATACTTTTAGGGTTAAAAAATTCAGTCAAAACCACATCATAGGCCAAATAGATCTAAAAAAGAGAAAACTACTCTTCTTGAATATTCCGCGTGATGAAGGGTGGCATATTACGGTGGATGGTCAACCGACGGAGCCTGTTTTGGTCAATTACGCCTTCATCGGGCTTCCCTTGGACGCCGGGAGTCATGAGATAGCGTTGACTTTTGAGGTTCCATTGCTGAAAACAGCAGCCTTGATAAGTTTGTGTGCTTTGTTGTTATATGGGATATTGATGTTATTGCAGTTTGTGATGAAATTTAGGTCTAAGGATAAAGTACGTAATGATCACATTGGTTGATATTTCCTGGGGGATATCAACCAATGTGACCACAAATACTACCACCCTACTTGAATTCTAGGGCATGAAATAGTCATGTCATGCTGTATTTATCGATCAGACATTATGTGCTTTCCATTCCAATAGGTTTTACCATAGGCTCCATTTCTGTAATCGGTCGGCCAAAAGCAATTTTTGGATAGGCATTCGTGTTTGGATCAATCATTATCTGCAACAGCATTGGCAAATAGGCGTTTTCGCCCTCCCACAACCAATCAAAAGCATTTACCAATTCACCGGTATGTTCAATAGTTTTGGACAAAATATTATACGCTTGCGCAATTTTTTCAAAGTCAGGGGCATCGTATCCCCAATAGGTAGATTGATAGCGGGATTCAAAATAACTATCTTGAAACTGTCTGATCATACCCAGAGATCTATTGTTCAGGACAATAATTTTAATAGGGAGTTTATTTCTTACGATTGTTTGCAATTCTTGTATATTAAGTTGCATACACCCATCACCAATAATTACGACTACCGGTTTATTCTGACGTGCAATACTTGCTCCAACGGCCGCTGGGAGAGCAAAACCCATGGCTCCCATGCCTCCGGAAGTTAGAAAAAACTGATTTTCTGAAATTTCGAGTGACTGTGCAGCCCACATTTGATGACTGCCCACATCAGCCAAAAAACCTGCGGCGGTATTAGAAGATTGTGAAAGCTGATGTATTAATACATTGGGATTAATTCCAATTGGTTCCAATTCCTTAATATCGGGCCATATATTTTTTAAATCATTTATTTCAAGTTTCCAAGCATCATAAGCTTCGAAGGTATGATTTGTAACGAGATACTTAAATCTGCTAAAGAAGTGAGTAAGATCAGCTACAAGCGCATGGCAACCTGTTACCCTATTATTTATTTCTCCAACTTCACAGTCAACGTGAAAAATAATCCTATTTTCAATAAATTTAGTATCCGAACCTGTTTGTCTAATATCTAATCTACTTCCTAAAACCAACAACAGATCACATTCACCAAAAGCAATATTAGCCCATCTATTTCCGTAACTTCCAATAAATCCTACCCTGTTTGTGTTGTGATAAGGGATTACATCCAACCCTAAAAGCGTTGTAATGACAGGTATTCCTGTTATAGCTACAAATTCGTTGAAAGCTGCCAAAGATTGGGAAGCGCTCACCCCCCTTCCAGCCAATATCAAGGGCTTACGAGCTTTTTTTATGGTCGCAATTAGTTCAACTAATTCACGATCAATGTTGGGGTTTACGGCACTTGTTGGTGTGTGTACATAGCTATCTGCAATTTGTACTCTTTGCACATCCATTGGGATATCAAGTAAAACAGGACCGGGACGACCCGTCATCGCAATTTCAAATGCTTCTTCTAAAATTCGAGGTATATCATCGGGATTATTCACCAAATACGCTGCCTTAGTTATAGGTTTGGCCATAGAAACAATATCTGTTTCCTGAAAACCTAATTGTCTAATATCCCTGCCGGTTTTTTGTTCATGTCTGTTAACCTGACCGGTAATAAATATAGCAGGCACACTGTCAAAATAACAGCTTCCAATACCGGTTAATAAATTCGTGGCGCCAGGGCCGCTGGTAGCTAAGGCAATACCAGGCAAACCTTTAACCCTTGCATAACCATCTGCCGCAAATGCGGCGGCCTGCTCGTGGTGCATGGTTACAATCCGTATTTTTGTAGTTTGGTTTAAGGAATCAAGTAAATGAGTAATCATCCCTCCGGACAGTTCAAAAACCGTATCAATACCTTTTCGTTCAATGAAACGCGCAATATAATCCGATACCTTCATCTGTTATACGTAAACTGAGCCGTACTTCCCCCATTATTTGGTTAGAAACATAGCTATATTAAGCAGTAATTTTTTGATCAATAATATTCATTTATTCGAAGCGGGGGACAAGAATAACCGGCCCCCTGCTACGAATCGTACATCGTTGGTTGTTAATGTCTCAAAAGTAACTAATAGCCGGGGGTATTTAGTTTTTTATCAACTTGATTCCATGTTGATAAAATAGTATTTGTATTTACCAGGTTTTTCGATATTTTAATTTCTCGGATGTCTCCAAAATAAAAATTTGAATTAGCGTTTTGATTCCCAATGTACAAAGGAGTATCTGAGTTTTGGAAAGTGCGATCAAAATGAGCAGATCCTAGAGGTTTTCCGTTTGAAAAAGTTGAAATATTAT
>JBIPOY010000085.1:0-10028 GCA_044378705.1 Saprospiraceae bacterium | reverse complement strand
TCAATCACACGTCATGCACAAGACACGGGCTGAGATACAAGAATACTATTTCCGAGCACCTCCGCCTTGTCTTGAGGAAAACAGTCGAAACCGAACAACTTTCAGCAACCGTACCGGATTGAAAATGAGCTTTATCGCCTTTGATATTTTATTGGAAATATTGTTGGTTTCCAACGCTTCGCCTACACTTTTTGCAATGCGATCAATTTGCTCTTTGTTGAACACCACGTCTTCGATCTCGGGCTCCGGTGGGCAAATATCACATTGGTAGCCCTGTTCTGTTGGTATTCTGGCATTGATATACTCCATAACCGGCAATAATCGCGCCCACATTGATTCCTGGACAGCCAGCGATGGAAGTGTTTTTGATGTTTCAATATTCGGAAGGTAAATACACAAATCACGCGCTATGTGACTGGGAATAGGCCCGGGAATATACCGTTCCAAATGTTGTACCAACAGCAGTTCCGATGGGGTCATGGAACGATTTACCCGCGCCACGGCAGGCACAATAAGTGTTTCCACAGGAACCTCCAGCCAACCGGCTACTGCCTCCAACAACCGGTCTTTGCAACGACTGTAATTCAGCACCGTCAGTTCTAACCCTTCACGCCGGTGCATCAGATCAACCATTGCCTTCACGCCCTCCGGTGTACTGTACCTGCCAAAATACTCTTCCAATAATACTCTATGCAATTCATCGCTCTTAATCAATTGTTGCCATTGAGAAACGGCATGGCCCACCGGGTCACGGATAAACAGCAGTACTTTCACCCGATCAAACCCGTGCTGTAAAGCAACTTCCAATGCTACGTTATCTTTCCACAGTACATGGAAAATATATTCAGAAGAAAGCAACAACGAACGGTTGTCCGTCAGACGATTTGCCGAAAGGGCCGCAATATATTCAGCTTCTGTTTCAAACAACCTATTGGCATTGCCCCCCAACGTATCCAAAAGCGTCTCTGATTTGTCTAAGTAAATCCCTCTACCCAGTGGATAGACAATGCCTTTCTCTTTTAACAAAGTGTGGCTTAACTGAAGACTCGATTGTATCCAACTCGATCCTGTCTTGTGATGACCAATATGAAGGTATAATGTTGGCATAATATTGCACCGATTAAAGCGAATTAGGTGTACGATCCTTCGGAAAGAACAGCATCTTGTCAAATAATCATCCCCGCTGCCACCGTGTTGTTGGATCCTTCTTCTATCAAAATAAAAGAGCCGGTAACTCGGTTTTTGCGATAGGGGTCGTAAAAAATCGGCGCAGTAATACGCAAGGTAACCCTGGCAAGATCATTTGTTTGTAGGTTCTGTTGGTTTTCTACCCGTTGCAAGGTGTGAATATCAATATTATAGGTGATTGCCTTGATGATTACTCGGGCATTTTTGGTGGTGTGCTGAAGGGCATACTTTGATCCGATGGTTGCGGGGGTATTTCCAAGCCAACAGATCATGGCCTCTATGTCCTGTGACACCAGCGGATGGTTGTTGACCCGCACGACCATATCACCACGGCTGATGTCAATATCATCGTTCAATTCAAGGGTGATGGATTGTGGCGCGAAGGCTTCGTCCACCGGTCCGGAAGGCGTCCAAATAGACTTTACGGTCGTTTGCAACCCGGATGGCAACACGGTGACTTTATCCTTGATGCGGAGAATACCACTCGCCAACTGTCCGGCATACCCACGATAATCAGGATGTGTTTCGGTATTGGTTCTAAGAACAGATTGTACCGGAAAACGGGTATCCAAGAGATTGATATCGTTGGCTACCGGTATATTTTCGAGGGTGTGCAGGAGGGTTCCTCCCTGATACCAATCCATTTGGGTAGATCTGTTTACCACATTGTCGCCATGCAACGCTGATATCGGGATCAAGTGAAAGTCCTGAATATCGAGTTTGGCGGCAAAATCCCTGAAATCACTGACAATTTTTTCAAAGACCTCCTGATCATAGCCCACCAAATCCATTTTGTTGATGCAAACGACCAAGTGGGGTATCTGCAACAAGGAAGCAATAAAACTGTGCCGAGTGGTTTGTTCTACAATACCTTTTCTAGCATCCACCAGAATCAGGACGAGACTGGAGGTAGAAGCGCCTGTGACCATATTGCGGGTGTACTGCACATGGCCGGGCGTATCTGCGATGATGAACTTGCGTTTGGGGGTAGCAAAATACCGGTACGCGACATCTATGGTAATCCCTTGCTCTCGTTCATCTTTGAGACCATCTGTGAGCAGCGATAAATCTACCTGTGACAGGCCCCTTCTGTTGCTTATTTGCTTTACCGACGCAAGTTGATCTTCAAAAACACTTTTTGAGTCATACAAGAGTCTGCCGATCAGCGTACTCTTGCCATCGTCAACGCTGCCTGCCGTACAAAAATGCAGCACATCATAGGTTTGATTTAACTTTATTGATTTCATCAGAAATAGCCTTCTCGTTTACGGTCTTCCATGGATGTTTCAGAGCGTTGATCGTCTGCGCGGTTGCCACGTTCAGTTTGTCTTGAAGCCGCCACTTCCAGAATGATCTGTTCCATTGTACCGGCAGAAGACTCTATTGCCCCGGTGATGGTAAGATCTCCGATGGTTCTAAAGCGCACCCGGAGGTTTTCAACGTGTTCTGTTTCGCGGAGCGTGATGTGTTCCGACATGGCCAATATGGCGTCGCCCCTCCGTATACAGGGGCGGTGGTGACTGAAGTACAGCGATGGCAAAGGGATGTTTTCCTTCAAGAGATACTGCCAGATATCCAACTCCGTCCAGTTGCTGATGGGGAACACCCGAAAATGCTCGCCGGGTTGTTTGCGCCCGTTGAAGATGCGCCACAATTCAGGTCGTTGGTTCTTAGGGTCCCACTGACCAAATTCATCCCGATGGGAAAAAAAACGCTCTTTGGCCCTCGATTTTTCTTCATCACGCCGCGCGCCGCCAAGTGCGGCATCAAATTGATGTGCCTCCAAGGTATCGAGCAGGGTAACTGTTTGGGCTCGGTTTCGACTGGCATTCAAGCCTTTTTCTTCCGGCACCTTCCCTTGGTGTATGCTATCCTGAACAGAACCAACAATGAGGCGTGCTGACAATCGGCGCACCAAGTTGTCGCGGTATTCAAGGGTTTCGGGGAAATTATGGCCGGTATCCACGTGTACCAGTGGGAAAGGGATGTTGACAGGAAAAAAAGCTTTGGCGGCCAAGTGCGTGACGACAATAGAATCTTTCCCCCCCGAAAACAAGATACAGGGGTTTTGAAATTGCGCAAAGGATTCACGGATCACATAAATGGATTCCGCTTCTAATTCTTCCAGATGGGACAATCTATATTTTCTCATACAATGCGTTCCACAATCTGATTAAACAAAGTCTGTACACAATCCTCAATGGTATTTTCTGCTGTGTGTACCGTGATATCAGGATGCGTTGGTGGTTCGTACGGACTGCCAACGCCGGTAAAGTTGTCTATTTCACCGGCAAATGCCTTTTGGTACAGCCCTTTTACATCGCGCTCAGCGCACACTTCCAAGGGGCACGCTACAAATACCTCCAGCATATCTGCCGATCCGACGATTTCCCTTGCCATTTGCCGGTCATGTTCGATGGGCGCAATGAGGGATGTGATGACCACGGTACCGGCATCTACAAAAAGCTTGGCAATTTCGGCAATTCTTCTGATGTTTTCAGTACGGTCTTGGAGGGAGAACCCCAAATCACTGCAAATACCCGATCGGGTATTGTCTCCATCTAAAATATACGCGTTGATGGCGGCCTCATGCAATTGTTTCAACACTGCATTGGCCAAAGTGGACTTTCCGGAACCCGACAACCCGGTCATCCATACCACCAACGACCGATGGCCGTAGCGCTCTTGCCTGTGCGCACGGGTGGTGTCAAAAGCGTGCTGAAGCAATATTTTTTCATTTTTCATGGTACATACGACCCATCACTGGGTGAAAAAATGTTCCAAATTCACCGTACACCGGGATTTTGTCGGCGTGCTGGAGGTGTCCGCGAGCAACATGCCAGCAGCCCTTGCGCTGCTGGAAAATGCGCGCTCCACGGCATGGGCAAGTGTTCCATCAACCTGTCCGGCCTCTTCCTCGAAATCTGTATCTTCCCAAGACAGTGTTAACAGGGGAAGCATGGCTGCTGTTCGGGCATAAAACATTGAACCTGCCACGAAATTGAGTTGACGCAATTGCGCATCCTTCAAACCAAGTTGATGACTCAGCCGTTTCACCCGCTCGGCATTTGCTCCGTAATAAAGGCCCATTGGAACAACATGGTTCTCCGGACCCAAAATACCGATGGACGGAAACACCTCTAGTACCCTTATACTGTTGAACAACTGTTCCGAACCAACCAACTTGTCAAACAAATCATCTTTCCACAATGCTTTTCTGTTGCGATAATTGGAACGCTTGGTGTGCAGTTTGAGCAGCAAAGGAAAGTCTTCCTTGACTATCTGAGGCAATATTTTTATAAATGGCAAAATATCTCGGCCCCGATTGTCCACCACAAGGATAAAATGTTCGAACGAAAATTGCTGCAACAACTGCTTCACAGCAGGCTGCTCGGATATTGGGCAGGTAATAAATAGTTTTAATGCAGTACGACGACTGGCCTCCAGTCGCTCCAACAATTCTAGCAAAATATCAGGATAAAAGGCGTGTATGACCACTGCAAGCCGATTGTCTGAACCCCTAGTGGGGATAATCGGCACAGCAGAAAGGGTAATTAGGTAGCGGTTTATCCGTATTTTTTCCCAGAATCTAGGCTGCCAGGGCATTGAAACGGGTTCCGAAAATACCCGCGAAGCCTTCCATTGGTGGTATTGCGGCAACCCATTAAATAGAAAGGAGAAGCCCCCAAAAAGGATACGTTTGAGTGTTTCTTTTTGCGGCCTGTTCAACGGAATGATACGCCAAATGAGGGGTATTCCCGGGACTTCTCGGGCATTTGTTTTCATTGGTTGTTTGCTGGACGCGCCACCAAGTTCTGCAGCATTTTTATCCGATCAATCACATCAGGATACAATTGCGGGTTGGGTATTTGTAACTGCGATTCCAGCGCTTTGTCGTATTGCCCCAATTGAAAATAGGCCGCGCCGCAATTGGACAGGATTTCCTTCGACTGCGGCACCACTTTCAATGCTTTTTGAAAAAATACCAACGATTCTTCGTACCTTTTAAGTTCAAACAAATAATGCCCTTTCAGTGCTTGCAAGCTCATACTTTCCGGAAAAACAGCGAGCGACTTGTCAATGGCAGCCAGCGCCTGCTCGGGCTTTTTCATTTTTTCATAGGCCTCTGCAATGTATTCACCGTTGTACCGTGAGTTCACGTCAATGAGTCGAAAAGGATGGTAGCTACTTGCTGCCTCCTGGATTACAAGTTCATATTTTTGATTTTTATTGGCTTGAATAGCATTTCTAAGGTGCTTCTCCTGTTGAATGCCCCAATAACCATACACTGAGATCATGATCGCCGAGATCATGAAAGGTATTCCAATCAGCAGTGGCTTTCTCAGGGCCACGGTGCGGGATTGAAGCGGGTGATACAATACAATGATACCGGCAGACATCAACCCGAGCGATACGGTGTGGTCAATGCGCTCATACGGAAAGGAAAAAGCGGAAATTACCAAGTAAGAAACAAGGCCCCCAAAGAGCATCAAGGCCAATATCCGATGTCGAACTTCTTGACTATCTGAGAGGATGCGCCAGACCATGTAAAAATTGTAGCCAAAAAAAGACAAGAAGGTGAGGATACCAAACACGCCTTTTTCAGCAAAAATCCACAAAAAGTCATTGTGTGGCTGCCCCCAATTGACATGGACAATGTTGTTGAACACCCCTGCAATGTAATCGTAGTACTCCAATCTCCAGTTGCCCGGGCCAACGCCCAACCAAAGGTGGTCTTTGATCATATCCACCGTGCCACGCCAGATACTCAATCGGTGTATATTGTACTCCGAGGTCGTATCGGTCATAGACCAAATTCTTCCCAACAAGGAAAAGGAATCCTTAGGCCTGTCGAGACTAAAAATAACCGCCAATGACCCAAAAAAGAGCAGCGTACCAATGCCCGCAATATTTCTCCACAAGGGTTTGATGCCCAGTTTTTTGTGCTGAAAAACAGCCAAAACCAGCATGAGCAATCCGGCGGCTACTATTCCCAACCAAACCGCCCGAGTTTTGAGCAGCAAAATCATGCCCAACACTGCCAAAAGCATAACACCGAAAGCCAAACGCCAACCTTTTTTACCGTAAAAAACACCGAATCCCAAGAATGGCAACATCAACATGAGCGCATTGGAGTACTCATTTTTGTGCAACATGGCACCATCTACCAAGTAGATAATGGGGCGATGATCCGGCAGCTCTTTCAGGGTAGAATACAGGACGCGGTCTATGTATTGATACGCCCCCAATGCCACAGCGATACCCGCAGCCGCCAAGACAAACATCGACACTTTATGTTCCCATTCGTCCGTTTTAAAAAAAATAAGGGATGCAAAGGCGATGGTGCCGATAAACAACATGGTTCTCAAAACATCAAACACGCCCTCTTGGTACACGGCTGAAAAAAAGAGCGATACCACCGATACGAGTAAATACGAAATTAAAATCGGAAAAATCGGGTTTCGAAGGAGGCCACTCTGCGTACTCAACCAGAATTTAGGCCGAAACACAAAAGCCGCCAATACAAAATAAGACACCCCCATTGCCGTCATCCTGGGCATTAGGTTGAAATCCAGGGTCTGTTTCATCTGAAAAAACGGAATAAACAGCAGTAAGAACCCTGAGAATATATAAAAAAGAGTATTGTCCCGGGTGGGATCAAGCCCTTCCTTTTCTGCCGTTTTGAGTTGTTTTTTAGATTTTATTGTCATGGTAACGAGCATTGTTCAAGCACTTTCCTTACGAGCGCAGCAAACCCTTTCTTTGGATATTTTTTCAAACCGATTCGACCCAAGAGAAACCTTCCTTTTTGATGGGTAGGCTTCTGGGCCGATAACCAGCGGCGGCAAGTGCATTGCACAAGGCAGGCGCCACGGTGGCCACCCCCACTTCACCGGCGCCACCCGGTCTCGCTTCGCTTTTTACGGCATATACTTCAATGGGGGGCACATCGTTGAATCGAGCGAGTTCGTATTGGTAAAAGCTGCCTTGTACCACGCGGCTATTTTCAACCGTTATCTCATTTTTGAGTGCCTGTCCGAGGCCAAAAACAGTACCGCCTTCCATCTGGCTTTTCAAACCATCCGGATTGATGACGACCCCACAATCAATGGTGGCCACAATTTTGTGGATTCTGAATTTTTTGGGTGCCAACAATTCAATTTCAATGGCATGCGCGGCATAGGAATCACAGAAAAAAAGGTGCCCGGCAATGCCCAGAAAGTGATTTTTAGGGCGTGCATCGGTCCAGCCAATTTTCTCTGCCGCCAATTTCAGGACGCCGGCCAATCGCTCCGGCACAACCGTAGAACCCATCATGGCTTCAAATGGCGGTCGGCCCACGAGCAGATCCAATCGAAATTGCAGGGGGTCTTTCTTCATTTTTCGGGCAATTTCATCCACAAAACTCTCCACGGCAAAAACATTTTGTACCGGCTCAACCCCCCTCAACCAACCGCGTTGCAAATTAAAATCAACGGGTGTATAGCCGGTTTTGACGTTCGGAATCCCATACCAAAAATCTTTGTCGGCGCCCCCCAGATTTTCGGCGGGGATTTTATCGGCCCTTTTCCCGTCGGTCATCCACTCGATGGGGGTGCCGAGTACGTGGTGCTCCCAAGCCTGGACTTGCCCCGATTGGTCCCATTTTGCTTGCAGCCGATGAAAGTTGGCCGGACGGTAGTTGTCAAATCGAAGATCGTCGGTTCGATCCCAGATAACTTTTACCGGTTTATCCAGTTGCTGGGCAATTTTTACGGCTTCAATGGCAAAATCAAATTGCAATCGGCGGCCAAAACCTCCGCCCATGAGGGTGAGATTCACCTTGATATTTTCTTTTTTGAGGCCACATTTATCGGCAATATCGCGTACTGTCCAGTCGGGAAGTTGTAGACCGCCCCAAAGTTCGCACTGCTCACCCTTTACTTGCGCGATAAAATTCATGGGCTCCATGGTGGCATGTGCCAGAAACGGCGCAGCATACTCCGCGTGGATTGTTTTTGATTGGGAAGCGGTCATGGCGTCCACATTTCCAACCGTGTGCACTATTCTAGCAGGCTTTGCAGGCGCCAAGCTGGCAAAGGTTTTGAACAGGTCATCGGTGTTTTCCCGGTTTTTATCGCCCTCATCCCAGTCGATTTTCAGTAATTTTCGCCCTTTCATCGCAGCCCAAACATTGGTTGCCACCACGGCAACCCCGGGCCGAACGTTCATGGGTGTACCGGTACCTACAAAAGAAACCACTTTCACGACACCCGGTACAGACCGTGTTGCTGTATCGTTTACCGCCACCAAAGAACCGCCCAAAACAGGGCAACGTTCGACGACAGCGTACAACATACCCGGCACTTTCACGTCAATACCGTATTGTGTCTGGCCGGTCAGGATGTCTCTCAGGTTTTTTTTGCGCTGCTCCTTTCCGATAATTTTAAAGTCCCGGATATTTTTTAGGGTCACCTCGGTTGGGATGGGCAATACGGCAGCATCACAGGCCAATGCGCCATAAGACAGTGATTTGCCGGTCACAGCCTGTACAATGGCGCCATTTTCAGCTTTACAGAGGCCCTCGTTGACCCCCCATTTTTGGGCCGCCGCCGTCACGAGCATGGTTTTGGCGATGGCGCCGGCCTTGCGGAGTTCGTCCCACGAACCCGTCACACTTTGGCTGCCACCGGTATCGTGTGCCCCTTCCGCCAAGGAGCCAAAAGGCGCAATTTCAGTTTTTATTTTGGCAAAATCAACCTCTAATTCCTCTGCTACAATCATGGGCAAGGATGTATTCACCCCCTGTCCCATCTCCTGCTTGCCGACAAAGATGGTCACCAGGCCGGACGTATCAATGCGTAAAAAAGCATTGGGCTGGAAAAATTCACAGGAAGTTGCTGCTGCGAGGGTTGAATACCCGGGCATGGAAAATCCAAGTACCAAACCTCCCGTTCCGAGGCTGGTAATTTTGAGAAATTGGCGGCGATGAATGGCTATTTTTTTCACGGCTTGGTTTATTGGTTCATGGCGTCGATGGCCATCAAGGCAGCCTGCCGAATTCGGTGATACGTGCCACATCTACACAAAACTTGGCTCATGGCTTCGCTGAGTTCTGAGGCAGAAGGATTTTTTTGGCTGGTCAGCAGCCCTGCCAAGGTCATCATTTGACCCGATTGACAATAACCACATTGGGGTACGCCAACAGCCTCCCAAGCTTTTTGAATGGGGTGGGAACCATCGGTTGAGAGCCCTTCGATGGTGGTGATGTTCATACCCACGGCACTCTGCACCGGAAGCACACAAGCGCGCACGGCCCCGCCATCGGCCAAGACGGTACACGCACCACAAGAGGCAACACCACAACCGAATTTTGTACCCGTCAGGTCGAGGATATCACGCAGCACCCACAACAACGGCATGTCAGGTTCTGCTTGGACATCGTATGGTTTGCCATTAATTTGTAACGTAAAAAGCGGCATAACGAGGGAAATGAAGCGTACACAAATAGGTTCTGATACTACTTCAATTGAAGTGCCTGTTCAGATTCGCCCCAGAAGTTCAGACCGCGTTGAAGGTGGTATATTCTCAAAAAGCCGAGGCGCTTCATTTCTTCGGCTACCTTAAAACTTTTATCGCCGGATTGGCAGTACACCGCATACTCTTGGTTGCGGCCAAAGGAAGCGATGCGCGCGTCAAAATCTTTGTCGGCAGGGTCCATGTTGACAGAGCGCCAAACGTGGCCGGTTTTGAAGAGTGCCTCACTCCGCAGATCGAGAATGGGTATATTGGGCTTGGCTTTGAGCACGGCAGCAAAATCTTTTGCTCCGAGCGATACCAAAACGGTGTCCGTGAAAACA
>JBIPOY010000084.1:0-10038 GCA_044378705.1 Saprospiraceae bacterium | reverse complement strand
CTATTTTAATCATTGAGGGTAAAAAAAACTAAAAATGGAACAATACGGTAAAATTCTACTCATTGCCATGCCTACTTTCTTAGTATTGGTGATGATGGAAAAGCTTTATGGGGTTTTGCGTGGTCGAGATACGTATCGCAATATGGATCTGATTGCGAGTCTCAGTTCTGGTATTACGAATGTGGTAAAGGATATATTGGGCTTAAGCGTGAGCATTTTGGCATACGGATGGCTGGTATCCAAGGTTGCTGTTTTTCACCTAGAATCGAGTGTACTGATTTATGCTGTGGCTTTTGTGGCCCTTGATTTTTCAGGTTACTGTTCGCATCGCATTGCCCATTCGGTAAATTTTTTCTGGAACAAACACGCCATTCACCACAGCAGCGAGGATTTCAATTTGGCTTGTGCGCTGCGTCAAAGCGTGTCGTCTTTTGTTAATATGTTTACAATATTTTTGTTACCTGCTGCGGTGCTGGGTGTTCCCGGAGCGGTGATTGGGGTGGTTGCGCCACTGCATTTGTTTGCGCAGTTCTGGTACCACACGCAGCATATCGGAAAGATGGGATTTTTGGAACATATCATTGTAACCCCCTCGCACCATCGGGTACACCACGCGATCAATCCGGCTTACATCGACAAGAACCACGGTCAGATTTTCATTTTTTGGGACAAGCTTTTTGGTACTTTTCAGGCTGAACTGCCCGAGATGCCGCCTGTATTTGGTGTCACCCGCCCTGTAAAAACCTGGAATCCCATCAAGATTAACTTTCAGCACTTGTGGCTACTGGCACAAGACGCCTGGCGGGCCGAGGCTTGGCGCGACAAGTGGCGTATCTGGTTCATGCCCACGGGTTGGCGACCCTCGGATGTGGCATCCCGTTACCCGTTAGACACCATTGAGGATATCGACCAGTATAAAAAATACGAACCTAAAACCTCCAACATGTTAAAAAGGTGGTCATTGATTCAAATGTTGGCCACCTTTGTCTTTGTTTTATTTTTTTTTAGCAACATAGCCCGTATATCGACGCCGGGCATCTATTTTTATGGTGCATTCATTTTTCTTTCCGTGTATGCGTACACAGAAATCATGGATTGCAATCCGATGGCACTGTTTTGGGAGTTGTTAAAAAATGGTTTTGGGCTGGCGGTTGTTTGGCAAACAGGTGATTGGTTTGGGCTAGAGGGTTTGATGTCTGGCGGTAAAGGGGTTGTTCTTGGCTGGTTTGCGGTATCTTCGTTGGTGACGGCGTACTTTGTTTTCGGTGAAATACGTCGGTCGTCCCGCGGAGAAGATGGTGTAGTACTTTGGCGGCTGTAGCGCCTCGACCGACCCAATATGGCGTGAAAAATGCCTGTTTTTGTCGTGTGTTTTAAGCTTTTTCGTGTTTTATACGCGGGGCAGCGATCTTCTGTATTAAATCAAGCACAATTTTCCTATAAACGGAAAAAAATCGAATCGCTACTTTTGTTGTTTCTTTGCTGAAACAAAGCAGCAGCATTGGCGTTTATGTTCCACAAATTTTTCATCCTCATCAAAGATATACGTGCATAAAAATTATGGCAAATAACAAATCGGACGTGGAGACAGTTGACGCGTTGGCGCAAGCATACCAAGACCTTTCTTCTGAAATCGGGAAAGTGATTGTGGGCCAAGAAGACGTGGTGCGAGCCGTCATTATCTCATTGTTTTCCAATGGTCATTCCCTGTTGGTGGGTGTTCCCGGGCTGGCAAAAACCTTGTTGGTGAGCACCATTGCGGAGGTATTGGATCTTGACTTTAAGCGCATTCAGTTTACGCCGGACTTGATGCCCTCGGATATTTCGGGCGCAGAAATCCTGGATGAAAGTCGTCAGTTTCGCTTTATCAAAGGCCCTATTTTTTCCAACATTGTATTGGCTGACGAGATCAACCGTACACCGCCTAAGACGCAGGCGGCATTGTTGGAGGCCATGCAGGAGCGTGTTGTCACCGTTGGTGGTCATCGGCACCTGTTGCCGTCGCCATTTTTCGTATTGGCTACCCAAAATCCTATTGAGCAAGAAGGAACCTACCCGCTCCCTGAGGCACAATTGGACCGTTTTATGTTCAATATTCCACTGACGTATCCAACGTATGAGCAAGAGGTTGCGGTTGTAAAAAACACGACTTCTTCTCGGGATGTTACCCTTCGGCATGTATTAAATTCGACGCAAATTCTTGAATATCAGCAGCTCATTCGCAAGATACCTGTGAGTGAAAATGTTTTGGAGTACGCGGTGAGCTTGGTTTCAAAAACCCGCCCGGGAACCGCCCGTGCGACCAAGGAGGCCAATAATTATTTGGGTTGGGGAGCAGGTCCACGTGCCAGTCAATACCTGGTATTGGGGGCCAAATGTTTTGCCGCCATTCGCGGAAAATACTCTCCGGACATCGAGGACGTCAAGGCGATTGCCAATTTGGTGCTTCGTCACCGGATTGTACGCAACTACAAAGCGGAAGCGGAGGGTGTAACGGAAGAAAATATCATCGAAGCAATGCTTTGAGTAGGCCCTCTCAACTTATCTAGACACACACGCTTGGCAGTTGTACGGTAACCTTCAATGGTTTGTGCCGCTGTTTTTATTAACGGTCATAATGGAGGTGGTTGTCTCTTAGACAAAGAATCATTTTTTGTCTAAGAGACAACCATCTCCTTATTTCCGACTCGTTTAAGTTATCGACACAAGAACCATGAAAAACACAACAGAACCCCGTGAAGCGATTGTGGTAGGAGCCGGCTTGGTCGGTTCCCTTTGGGCCGTTTTTCTGGCCCGCAGGGGATATGCCGTCAAGGTATTTGAACGGAGATCAGACATGCGTGCGGAGGGTTACAAGGGTGGCCGCAGCATCAACCTTGCGATGAGCGAACGCGGTTGGTGTGCTGTAGAGAAGGCCGGAATTCGCGAAAAAATCGAGCAGGTAGCCATCCCCATGCCGGGCAGGATGATACACAGCATTGCCGGGGATTTGACTTTTCAGGCGTATGGAAAGGAAGGTGAGGCCATTTATTCTGTTTCGCGGGGAGGATTGAATATGGAGTTGCTCCACATCGCCGACAGTTTTCCGAATGTGGAATTTTTCTTTGACCATCATTGTACCAACGTTGATTTGGACAATCCGGTGATTGAGTTTGAACACCTAAAAACAGGCGAACGAAAAACGTTTAACGCACCGCTTATTTTTGCGGCTGACGGCGCTTTTTCAGCGATACGGTATGCGCTTCAGCGCAGCAATCGCTTCAATTATCGGCAGTTTTACCTGGATCACGGTTACAAGGAGTTGACGATACCCGCAACAGCGGATGGCAAGCACGGCATGGAGCCCGGCGCCTTGCACATTTGGCCCCGGGGTAATTTTATGTTGATCGCCCTGCCCAACGCCGATGGTAGTTTTACCTGCACGTTGTTTTTACCGTTTGAAGGGGAAATTTCTTTTGAAAACCTGAAAACAGAGGCGGCCATCGAATCTTTTTTTCAACAGTATTTTTCCGATGCCCTTGGGCTGATACCGGGGTTGGTACAGGAATTTCAACGCAATCCGACGTCATCCCTGGTAACCGTTCAATGCGATCCATGGCAGTGGCAGGGTCGGATATTGCTGCTGGGAGATGCAGCGCATGCCATTGTGCCTTTCTACGGCCAAGGAATGAATGCAGGATTTGAAGATTGCACTATTTTGGATGCTATGTGTGCGGCGATGGGTGAAAATTGGTCTGAAATTATTCCCGCTTTTGCCCGTACAAGGGTACAGGATGGCGACGCCATTGCGGAGTTGGCACAGCGCAATTTTATTGAAATGCGCGACTTGGTGGGGGATCCAAAATTTTTACTGCGCAAAAAAATTGCGGCTGATTTGTATGCCAAATTTCCGGCTGATTTTCTACCGGTATATTCGATGGTAACCTTCAGCAACACAGCGTATCATGTGGCACTTCAAGAGGATGACGCCCAAAATGACTTGTTTAGGGAGATACTGTCGCTTCCAAACATTGAAATGGAGTGGAATGGGCCATCGGTGGAAAGGGTGTTTCGGCAATGGCTGGAAGCGCGAACATGATCCAGTTAAAAGTGGTCTCGCATGTGTAGGGACGGATTATTCAGTCGTTAACACAGGTCTGTTTTTTAGACGCGATGAATTCCTTTATATTTGTAAAACGAACCATCCCGTCTCCCGCCTTTTTTCGTCAGTATGAAATTGACAAAAAATATTTTTATCCTGGGTTTTGTATTGCTCCTTGCATGCTTGGTTACCATGCTTGCGGGCTGTGAGCCAAAGAAACCTGCCGTGGCGGGGGTAGTTGTATTTCCGCATTTGGCTGAAGCGGGTGACACGGTGGTGGTGGCGGATATTCCGGAAGAAAAAATAGGAAAACGCAAGGTTTCCTCCAAGGTGTTGATACCGGCGGTGCCCGATACATTGCCCTACCTTTCATTTGATCCGGGTCTTTTACAGGCGATGTACGAGCAAGCCAATTACCTTCGTCGGAAGGATATTCCCCGTTATGGCTCTTCCGGTATCAACAGAGGTGAGATGCTGAAAACGGTGGAGATGCTTCAAAGGGTCAACTTGTTAGACCCCAGTGTACTTATTTCCACTTTTGATTTTTACCGCGTCAATACCGACTTACACAGCGATCGTGTGCGTATGACGGGTTATTATACGCCCATCATTAAGGCAAGCCGGGAAAAAACGGATGCGTTTCCTTGTCCTATGTTGAGTCGCCCGGTATCCGGTATTCCTTCTCCAGCCGCCATAGAAGCCGGGGCGCTGCGTGGCCGGGGCTTGGAGTTGGCCTGGTTGCCGTCCCGAAAAGAGTTGCGCAATGCGCAGTTGCAAGGAAACTGCCTGATAGAATTTGAGGATGGTTACCGGCAGCACTTTGGCTTTGGAGGGTCGGTAAAGGGGGCAGGTGGTTCGTATGTGTTTTTTACAAAAGTTGACAAACAAGTGCTGGGTGCGGGTACCTTTCCCCTCACCGCCGGGTATTCAGTTGCTGTTGATTTGCGCTATATACCGTTGGGCGCAACGTTGTTGGCGGAGTTGCCCGACCTTGACGCCGCAGGTAATTTGAAAGGTTATACGTACAGAATTCTGTTTGCACAAGATCGCGGGGGCGGTATTCTGACAACCAAACGACTGGATTTGTATTGCGGGATTGGACAAAAAGGGCTGCTGGATGCGCATAAAATCAATGGCCATGGCCGACTTTGGGTGTTGCTGCCCAAAGAGTAAGTTCGTTTTCCGCTTTTACAGTCAACACAAAGTGGTTGCGAATGAAGTGATCAAATATTTGCAATCAATCAAATCATCAACATTACTTTAATCACAGTCTAACCCCCTACAACAGGCATCACAATCCCCTTATAATGTTAGCATTATTTTTTCTGCGTTCGGTGGTTTTGGTATGTAGGTTTGTGCCCTTTCCGGTGCTATACCTGCTTTCAGATGGGATGTCATTTTTACTTGAAAAAGTTGTTCGGTATCGCCACCGGGTCATTACCGAAAACCTTCGTCGGGCATTTCCGGAGAAAAGCGATGGTGAAATTAAACAAATTGCCCGGGAGACGTATCGGAACCTGACCGATGTAACCCTTGAAACCATAAAATCATACACAACGTCTTTGGAAGAAATTCGCCGCCGGTGCCAGGTGTTGAACCCGGAATTAGTGACGGAATACTTGGATCGGGGACAGTCCGTCATCCTAGCGGGCAGCCACGTTGGCAATTGGGAATATGGGGGGCTCACCCTGCCCGATGGTCTCGATCAGAAACTGTATGGCGTGTACAAACCCATGACCAACCAGGCTGTTTGCAATTATGTAAGCCAAAAACGGTCACGCGGAGGTATTGTTACGGTCCCCATGGAAGATGTTTTGGGTGTGATGCGCAAACAAAATAAGACCCAAGCTTGGGCGTATATGCTCATTTCAGACCAGTCGCCCAGCAGTCGGAAACGCGCACATTGGGTGGATTTTTTTGGACAGGAAACGGCCTCACTTCCCGGAGTAGATGTCCTGTCGCGCACCTTTGAATGGCCTGTTTTTCGGTATCAAATCAAGAGAATACGCCGCGGATATTACGAAATTGAATACGCCCCCCTTTGGCTTGATCCTGCATCAGCCGCTGAAGGCGATATAACACGCCGCTATACACGCCTGTTGGAGCAGGAGATTCGGACCCAACCCGAAAATTGGCTTTGGAGCCATAAACGATGGAAGATGCACCGAGATTGAAAGAATGCGTTATTTTCGCCTTTTCGAAAGATAACGGTCTCTATGAAGCACTTTGGAATTGTATGCAGTTTCGTAACAGTATCCCTGTTTTTTCCTTCCCTCCTATTTTCTCAGAACAAAAAACCGCTCGATCACGCGGACGTTTTTCGGTGGCGAAAAATAGAACAACAACGTCTTTCCAACGATGGAATCTGGGTGACTTGGTCTCAAGTGCCGGTTGCCGACGGCGATGGCTCCCTGCATCTTTGGAACAGTGTGGATAGTACCACGCTGGTGTTTCCGCGGGCCACGGATGCCCGGTTTTCTGAAGACAGCAAATGGTTGGTTTTCAGGATAAAACCTTCCATTGACAGCCTTAAAGCCCTGCGGCGAAAAAAAGTCAAAGACGATGACTTGCCCAAAGATTCACTTGGTATTTATGATCTATCCCAAGCCCGCTTGGAAAAAATACCCCGCCTGAAAGGTTTTACCCTTCCTGAAAAATGGTCAGGCTGGATTTTTTACCAAATTGAAACGGAAAAACCGGCGCCTGCGCCGAAAGATACGGCCTCCACGGCCAAACAGGATTCTACTAAAACCACCAAAACCATCAAAAATTCGGGCGCAAAACCAGGGAAAAAGCCTAAAAAAGAAGACAAAGACAATGGATACCGTCTCATTGTACGCAATACGGAGTCGGGTGGACAAGATACCATTGCGTATGTAAAAGATTATGTGCTCGCCAAAAAGTCGAGTCGTCTGCTGTTGCAGGCAACCGGAAAAGGGGATACCATGATCTTTTCAGCCAATCCAGCCATTTTACAGAACGGCGTGTATCAGCTTGACTTGGGGAAAAATATCCTCACGGCGCTCTGGCGGGGGAAGGCAAAATACGCACAACTTTCCCTAGACGATTGGGGCCGACAGGCCGCTTTTTTACTCGATGCCGATACGTCAAAAGCGCGTATTCGCCCTTGGCAATTGTGCTATCGCGGGCACAAACAAGATTCCGTCGATGTTGTTGCCACCCCGAGCAGCAGTTTTCTGCAAGACGTGGCGCAAAATCCCGATTGGGGTATTTCAGAACACCTGAAACCAATATTCTCAGAAGATGGATCCAAACTCTATTTTGGTATAGCGCCGCCGCCCGTGCTCCAGGATACCACCCTTTTGGCCGAGGAAATTGTCAATGTGGAAGTATGGGCGTGGACAGAAGGGCGAATATACCCCCAACAAAAAGTACAACTTGAAAGCGAAAAAAAACGGAGTTACCCGGTGGTGTGGTACCCCCTGAAAGACAGGTTTGTGGTATTGGGATCTCCAGAACTGCCGGAACTACGCTTTCAGGAACAACGGGATGCCAACCTAGCCCTGGGATATTCGGAGGAGCCTTACCTGAAAAATATTTCTTGGGAAGGGGTTGCACACAAAGACTTGTATGCCGTTGACCTTTTGACAGGCAATAAAAAAATGATTGTTCATGATATAAGGTGTAACCCCCTGTTGTCGCCGGGGGGGCATTATATTGCTTGGTGGAGCGATCAAGATACTGCGTGGTTTGCTTGGAGTGCGCGGACTGGCACCACCGCCAGGCTCACCGACAACCGTGTTGTGGCTTTTTACGACGAGGAGACCGATGTGCCCGATTATCCCAATGAGCATGGTTTGGCAGGATGGCTCAGCGAGGATGCTGCGGTGCTGATTTACGACCAATTTGATCTTTGGCGGATTGATCCGGATGGCAAGCGGAAGCCGGAACGCATCACCCGTGGGCGCGAAACCAAGACAACGTACCGTTACCTGCGGCTTGACCCGGAAGAGCGTGCGGTTTCGCCCAACGCCCAACTTTTGTTACACCAATTCAACGACGTCTCGAAAGCAGAAGGCTATGCTTGGCTTGATTTAAAGCATGACAACCTTCAACCATGGATGCAGGGCGATTTTTCCTATTCCCGTTCGCCGATGAAAGCCAGAGATGCATCCTCGCTGGTGTTTACAAAGGCGAATTTCCAGACATTTCCTGACCTGCTTTACGTGCAACATACAGACAATCAAGCGGGAAACAAGCATTTTCCAGTTGCGGACATACGCCCAATAAGTCATGCCAATCCCCAACAATCGGAGTACGCTTGGGGTAGCATTGAAACGGTGCAATGGACGTCACTATCTGGAGAAAAAGTGCAGGGTTTGTTGGTGAAGCCGGAAGGGTTTGATCCTGCAAAGCAGTACCCTATGATTGTCAATTTTTATGAAAAGCTCTCCGACGGGCTGTTTCAGCACCGTGCCCCCGAATTTTTGCGTTCTCAGATCAATTACACTTTTTACGCGAGTCGTGGCTACCTTGTTTTTGCCCCCGACATCGCGTATCGCACCGGGTATCCGGGAGAAAGCGCCTATGATGCTGTTGTCAGTGGCGTGACGGCTTTGATGGAAAAGGGTTTTGTGGATCCCAAACGTATTGCTTTGCAGGGGCATTCTTGGGGAGGGTACCAATCGGCCTATTTGGTTACGCGTACCAATCTTTTTGCCTGTGCCGAAGCGGGTGCCCCGGTAGCCAACATGACGTCAGCGTATGGGGGAATCCGCTGGGAGTCGGGTCTTAGCCGTGCTTTTCAGTACGAACATCAGCAGAGTAGAATTGGCGGCACCCTGTGGGAATACCCCATGCGATACCTGGAAAATTCGCCTCTTTTCGCCCTGGATAAAGTACATACGCCGTTGCTGATCCTGCACAACGACAAAGATGGCGCTGTTCCGTGGTACCAAGGCATTGAATTGTATTCCGGTTTGCGCCGGCTTGGCAAACCAACGTGGTTACTCAACTACAACGATGAGCCCCACTGGCCGGTTAAACTCCAGAATAGAATTGATTTTCAACGCCGTATGCAGCAGTTTTTCGACCATTATCTGATGGGGACCCCAGAGCCCAAATGGATGCAACGGGGCGTGCCGCCCATGGAAAAAGGCATCCTTCAAGGTTGGGAGGATGGACGTGGGTGATGTGAGCGTTTCCGGGTATTACGACGTGGGTATTCGTTGGGGGAATTGATTATCCGTCAGAAAGACAAGGAGGCTTGGGCTTGGCACGCGGATTACCGTTCGGAGCGGGTATTGCTGGCGTATGCACCGGTAAGGAAGGCTCAGTAGCGCGGAGCAATAAGTACGGATGGGGTAGGTTTTAGTTGTATCAGAACGAGCGGTGTTGTGTATGTTACGCTGGCAACCGGCGACAGACTCGGCAACGGAGAAGATGATACAGATGAAATAGCAACGCGCTGTAACAAGGAGCGCTCCATATTTGGTAAAAAAAATCCCGGTCGGCGCAAGCTGACCGGGATTTTTTTTGGAAAACGCTGTCGTTCTGAGTTCTTTTTATCCCCCTGCAACGCCAAGCCACCACCATCATTCCAAAGCACCAAAAAAAACGCTGTCACCCTGAGTTCTTTTTATTCCCTACGGCCAACGCCAAGCCACCACCACCATTGCAAAGCACCAAAAAAAACGCTGTCATCCTGAGTTCTTTTTATTTCCTGCTGCCAACGCCAAGCCACCACCACCATTGCAAAGCACCAAAAAAAACGCTGTCATCCTGAGTTCTTTTTATTTCCTGCGGCCAACGCCAAGCCACCATCACCATTGCAAAGCACCCAAAAAAACGCTGTCATCCTGAGTCATTTTTATCCCCCTCTACCATCGCCAAGCCACCACCACCAAACCAAAGGGGGATAAAAAGGGCGAAGGATCTAGCCAAGCCCCGACGTTATGCCCTTGGCCAAGAAAAAAGCGATCCCAAGAAAAAAGCGA
>JBIPOY010000083.1:0-10040 GCA_044378705.1 Saprospiraceae bacterium | reverse complement strand
CTTCAAAAAATGGCGTGACTTTGACGGCCAAATTTCTTAAAAACTAACATAAACGGTTATTGGCATCGTAAAACTTACCGCCCAACCGAGTACCAATACAAAATTGCCCTTCACAAAACTGTTGACTATAAAATTTTCAACTGCAAAATATGCCTTTCAAAAAGAAAAGCAACAAAACCGACCAAGGCTTTAGCAGCATCACCATTGCGCTGGCCAGTCCGGACGAGATCCTTGAGCGCAGCTACGGCGAGGTGCTCAAGCCCGAAACCATCAATTATCGCTCCTACAAACCTGAGCGTGACGGCTTGTTCTGCGAACGCATTTTTGGTCCGGTTAAGGACTATGAATGTTACTGCGGCAAATACAAGCGTATTCGCTACAAAGGCATCGTTTGCGATCGTTGCGGTGTGGAGGTGACAGAGAAAAAAGTGCGTCGCGAGCGCATGGGGCACATTCGCCTCGTGGTGCCTGTCGTTCACATTTGGTTCTTCAAAAGCCTTCCCAACAAAATTGGTTACATCTTGGGTCTTTCTTCCAAGAAATTGGAAGGGGTGATTTACTACGAACGTTACGTCGTGGTACAGGCCGGTATCAAAGCGGAAGAAGGCATCAGCCGGATGGATCTGCTGACGGAGGAGGAGTACATGGAAATCCTAGACAATCTTCCGAAGGAGAATCAAATGCTGGATGAATCCCACCCCGACAAGTTCGTGGCCAAAATGGGCGCGGAAGCAGTTTTTTCCCTTTTGAGTACCTTGAACTTGGAAGAGTTGTCGGCACAGCTGCGATACAATTCGCACAACGAAAGCAGCATGGCAAAAAAAACGGAGGCCAACAAACGCCTACGGGTTGTTGAAGCTTTCCGGGAAGGGCTCGATAGCGCCGGCCAACGCCCCGAATGGACGGTCATTCAGTACCTCCCCGTTGTACCGCCGGAATTGCGCCCGCTGGTGCCGTTGGATGGTGGCCGTTTTGCGTCTTCTGACTTGAATGACCTTTACCGTCGCGTCATCATACGCAACAACCGTCTCAAGCGACTCCTCGAAATCAAAGCGCCGGAAGTAATCCTCCGCAATGAAAAGCGTATGTTGCAGGAAGCGGTAGATTCTCTCTTTGACAACTCCCGCAAATCCAACGCCGTGAAAGCGGAAGGCGGACGCGCGTTGAAATCCCTTTCTGATATCTTGAAGGGCAAACAAGGCCGTTTCCGCCAGAACTTGCTCGGTAAGCGTGTTGACTATTCCGGCCGTTCGGTCATTGTGGTGGGCCCGACCCTCAAATTACACGAGTGCGGTATCCCCAAAGCCATGGCGGCAGAATTGTTCAAGCCGTTCATTATCCGGAAATTGATTGAACGCGGTATTGTAAAAACGGTGAAATCAGCGAAAAAACTCGTTGATCGCAAAGATCAGGTGATCTGGGAAATTCTCGAAAACATCCTGCGCGGCCACCCCGTTATGCTCAACCGTGCACCTACGCTGCACAGGCTTTCCATCCAGGCTTTTCAGCCACGCATCATTGAAGGAAAAGCCATCCAATTGCACCCGCTGGTATGTACGGCTTTCAACGCCGACTTTGACGGGGACCAAATGGCCGTACACGTACCCCTCAGCCATGCTGCCATCCTCGAAGCGCAGGTGTTGATGCTCTCCAGCCACAACATGCTGAACCCACAAGACGGTTCACCGATTACCCTACCCTCTCAGGACATGGTATTGGGGCTTTACTACTTGACCAAAGAAAGAAAGAGTATTCCGGAGAATCCGGTAAAAGGCGAAGGCCGCCGTTTCTACTCTTACGAAGAGGTCAGTATTGCGTACAATGAAGGCCAACTCGACCTCCACGCCAGCATCGAATGCCGGGTGGCACAGGTTGTAGGTGAAAAAGTTGACTACCGGCGCCTTCAAACAACGGTGGGTCGGGTACTTTTCAATATGGCGGTACCGGCTGGAGTTCCTTATATCAATGAACTCCTCACCAAGCGCAACCTAAAAGGGATTATCAGTGAAATCCTGAACCGTACCAGCTTCAAATTGACGGCCGAATTCCTCGATGCCATCAAAGAGTTGGGCTTCGGGTGGGCCTTTAAAGCGGGTCTTTCTTTCAACCTCGGTGATCTTGTGATCCCGGATCTCAAACGGAAGGCCCTGGAAGCAGCTCAGCTAGAAGTAGATGAGGTATGGGACAACTACAACATGGGTCTTATCACCTACAACGAACGATACAACCAAATCATTGACAAATGGACCTTTGCGGACAACCGGATTACGGACCAGTTGATGAAAGAATTGAGCAGCCACAAGCAGGGATTCAACTCTGTTTACATGATGCTTGACTCCGGTGCGCGTGGTTCTAAACAGCAGATCAAACAACTTTGTGGTATTCGTGGTCTGATGGCCAAACCCCGTAAGTCGGGCGATACCGGAGGGGCCATCATCGAAAACCCGATTCTTTCGAACTTCCTAGAAGGTCTGTCTGTTCAAGAATTCTTTATCTCTACCCACGGTGCGCGCAAAGGTTTGGCCGATACGGCACTTAAAACGGCTGATGCCGGTTACCTGACCCGTCGTTTGGTTGACGTTGCCCAGGATGTCGTTATACGCGAAGTGGACTGTAATACGCTCCGCGGCATAGACACCACTGCGTTCAAAGAAGGTGAAAAAGTAATCGTGAGCTTGAAAGACCGTATCAAAGGTCGTTACAGCCTCCACGATGTTTATCACCCTGATACAGACGCTGTCATTGTGGCGGCGGGTGAATACATCACCGATGCCATATCCGTAGAGGTGGAAACCGCTCAAATTGAAATGGTTGCCATCCGTTCGGTACTGACCTGTGAAAGCCGACATGGTGTTTGTGCAAAATGTTACGGTAAAAACTTGGCAACAGGACGTATCGCTGAAATGGGCGATGCAACGGGTATCATTGCCGCTCAGTCTATTGGCGAGCCGGGCACACAGCTCACGCTTCGTACCTTCCACACGGGCGGTACGGCCATGCTTTCTCAAACAGAAAATAGCATCACGGCAAGAAACGGCGGACGACTTGAGTTTGACTCCATCCGCACGGTTGACGGTATTGACACCGATGGAAAGCCTGTACAAGTGGTTGTTTCCCGTACCGGTGAAATTCGCATGGTTGACCCAAAAACCAACCGCGTACTTTACAACAACTACATTCCTTACGGCGCATTCCTGTTTGTTACCGACGGCCAAGAAATTCAACGCGGAGACAAAATATGTGAATGGGATCCATTCAACGCCGTGATTGTCAGTGATTTCACCGGTATGATCCGATACAACAGCCTCGAAGAAGGAACCAACTACCGGGTGGAGCGCGATGATCAGACCGGTTTTGCCGAAAAGATCGTTATTGAAAGTAAAAATAAGAAAAAGATTCCTTCCATCACCGTCATGAACCCCAAAACGGGTGAAGAACTGAAAACGTACTCCCTTCCGGTGGGCGCTTACATTTCTGTAGACGATGACCAAAATGTAATCTCCGGCCAACAAATTGTAAAAATTCCGCGTAAACTGGGTAAAATCACCGACATCACCGGCGGTCTGCCACGTGTTACGGAGTTGTTCGAGGCGCGTAACCCTTCCAACCCGGCAGTTGTGGCCGAAATTGATGGTGTGATCACGTTCGGCGCCATCAAACGCGGCAACCGGGAAGCCTTTATCAAGGCAAAAGATGGCCAAGAGTGCAAATATCTTGTGCCCCTGACCAAACACGTACTCGTTCAAAACGAAGACTTTGTACGGGCGGGTACTGCCCTCACAGAAGGAACCATCTCGGTAAAAGATATTCTCTCTATCCGTGGCCCTTTCGCAGCGTCTTTTTACTTGGTCAATGGCGTACAAGAAGTTTATCGCTCCCAGGGTATCAACATCAACGACAAACACATTGAAGTGATTGTACGCCAGATGTTGCGCCGTCTGGAGATCGTGGACGCCGGCGATACCCACTTCCTGGATGGAGAACCGGTGGAACGCAATGAGTTTGTTGACTACAATGACTGGATTTACGACAAGAAATTTGTGCTTGAAGCTGGCGACAGTGCCAAACTAAAGCCAGGTGCGCTTGTTACACTCCGTCAGATCCGTGAAGAGAACTCCTTCCTGAAACGCAACGACAAAAAATTGGTAGAATACCGCGATGCCGTTCCGGCCACGGCCATTCCGATGTTGTTGGGTATCACCAAGGCGTCTCTCGGAACTGAATCTTGGATTTCAGCCGCTTCCTTCCAGGAAACAACCAAAGTGCTCAGTACCGCCGCTATTGCCGCGAAGAAAGACTTCCTCATGGGCTTGAAAGAGAACGTGATCGTGGGTAAGAAAATACCAGCAGGTACGGGCATGCGCTTGTATGAAAACCTTCAGGTGACCGGCTCCGGCCGACCCTTCCGGGATGCTTCGGAAGCCGTTGCGGAAGACGTGAAATAACAGTATTACAACGTAAAATAGTAACCCCCAACGTACTCTATTTGAGAACGTTGGGGGTTTTTTATTCCTCTTGGCGGCTTGCAAATTATGATGCCCCATACGTATTATCTTGGGATATCAGAGCAGCAAAAGAGGCTACTCACCAACCCGGTATTTCGTCCTCAAACTGATAATCACGGATGAATCGCAGCAACACATTTTCATCCGTGATAATCTGGATGTTGTGGCGTGTATCCTTGATGATTTTATTGCGCTCTTTTACGCAATGATCTACGTTTCGAACCATGACTTTACGGTCTGGAGCGTAGAATTGGGCGTACGGGCTTCCGTTTCCTTGGGGAGAAGAGAAGAAAAGCTCGTTTTCAAGCTCAATAACCTGTTTTTCAAGGGTTTGGTTGAAGTACTTTAGCTGTGCATTGTCGAAATTTTCGAAAACATTTTCCCGGGATTCGAGCAGTTGCATTTGAAGCTCGAGCAACCGCAGGTGATCTTCTGCTTGATACGCGGCGACGACTTCCTGCATTATTTCGGTTTTCTCGGTTCTTTTTTCATCGTCTTGCTCTTTGTCGGGATGAAAATGGCGCACGAGATCCAAATATATTTGTTTGGCCGTTTTGGAAACAGCCGCTTGTGCCGCGCGGCGTTTTTCCTCGGCGGCAGTTTCCACCGTACTTTTTTTGCGGGTGGCCTTAGCCTCCGCCGCCGCTTGCTCCGCTTCCTTGGATGCGGCTTGTTGCGCGCTTATTTTTTTCTGAAAAGCCTCCGGATTGTCTAGGTCTTCCGGTTCAATGTCTATACCAAACATCGAAAACATCATCTCAGCAGTCATTTCCTTCTCATACGCGTCGTTGATCGCTCTAAAATCAGCAAAGCTGCGTGACTCACTATCATAGTAGGTAAACAAGTCGTGCAACTCCTGATCTCCATCGCTGAGGTTTGTTGACAGTATTTGGGTTATTTCATCCACCATCACTTGATCAAATTTGCCGACCAATTTTTTGGGCAGTTTGGATTTTCCCGGGTGAAGGTGCAGTGAAAATATCCACGTACGGTGTGCTTGATAGAGGGCCGCTTCCAGCGGTTTGATCAACTTTTCCCCCAATTGTCGCAGTTCCAAGTCGAGTTCCTTTGCCTGTGCGATGTTCACACGCAAAGCACTGATTTTTTGGACAAGTTTATTGAAGCGCCTTTGCTCCTTATTCAAGGACTTGTCCGCTTGTTTACCTGAAATAATTTGCAAAGGTTTTAGCATTTAAATATTATGCTGCCATCATTTTTACTTAGTAACTACTTAGGAGGTCGCGCTTGAGACAAAAAGAGGGAATATTTTTGCCAAACAGGGAGCCTCCTAAGTAGGTTGAATTTGTTACATTCCGAAATCAGTACGGATTTTATTCAGGGCGCTGCCTGCTTTCACCCACTCGATTTGTTGGTCGTTGTAGGAGTGGTTGACGGCGAATTTGTCTTGGGTACCGTCTGAATGGTTCAATACGATGGTGAGCGGTTTTTCCGGTGCGAACGTTTCGAAACCTTGAATACTCACTTGATCGTCTTGGCGTACTTTGTCATAATCGGCTGGATTGGCGAATGTAAGGGCCAGCATGCCTTGTTTTTTCAGGTTGGTTTGGTGGATACGCGCAAACGACTTGACCACGACTGCCCGCACCCCGAGGTAACGTGGCTCCATGGCGGCGTGTTCGCGGCTACTGCCTTCTCCAAGATTTTCTTCTCCAAAAATGATGGTGCTGACGCCTTTTTTCTGGTAATGACGGGCGGAAGCCGGCACTTCCATGAACTGGCCGTTTTCGAGGTTCAATACCTTGTTTCGTTCGCCGTTGAAAGCATTTTCAGCACCTATATAACAGTTGTTGGAAATATTTTCGAGGTGTCCACGGAATTTCAGCCATGGTCCGGCCATTGAAATATGGTCTGTGGTACACTTTCCTTTGGCCTTGATGAGCACGCGCATATTTTGCAATTCACCGTTGGTGATGGCCTTGAAAGGCTTCAGCAATTGGAGGCGACCGCTGTCTTTGGCAACGGAGACTTTGATGGCGCCTTTCGCCGGAGCGATGTAGCCTGCGTCTTCCACTGCGAAACCGGCCTTGGGCAGTTCAATGCCTTTGGGCGGGTCAAGTTTAACCATTTCACCTTTTTTATTCATCAACATCCCTTTTTTAGGGTTGAAAAGGAGATCGCCGGCGATGGCAAAAGCTGTTACAATTTCAGGAGATGCCACAAAAGCATGGGTATTGGGGTTGCCATCGTTGCGCGAGGTGAAATTGCGGTTGAAGGACGTCATGATCGAATTGGGGCGTTTTGCATCGTCAATATGCCGAGACCACTGTCCAATACAAGGTCCGCAGGCATTGGCAAGAACCACGCCACCAATTTTTTCGAATTCACCCAGCAGACCATCGCGTTCCGCGGTGTAACGGATCAATTCTGAACCTGGCGTGATGGTAAACTCAGATTTAACTTCAATCCCCTTTTCATGGGCCTGCCGCGCGATGGATGCCGCGCGTGTCAGGTCTTCATAGCTGGAGTTGGTACAAGAGCCGATAAGGCCAACCTCCAATTTTGCCGGGTACTTATTTTTTTTCACAGCCGCCGCAAACTTAGACAATGGCCAGGCAAGATCTGGCGTAAAGGGACCATTGATGTGGGGTTCCAGTTTGCTCAGATCAAGTTCGATGACCTGATCGAAGTATTGCTCCGGATTGGCGTAGCACTCTGCATCACCGGTGAGGTATTCGGCCACCTTGTTGCACATCGCGGCCACTTTGCTGCGGCCGGTGGCTTTGAGATAGCGGGCAATACTTTTGTCGTATCCAAAAGTAGAGGTGGTTGCGCCTATTTCAGCGCCCATATTACAAATAGTGCCCTTCCCGGTGGCACTGATGCTCTGCGCGCCTGGGCCAAAATATTCTACAATGGCGCCTGTTCCACCTTTCACGGTGAGGATACTGGCTACTTTCAGGATGACATCTTTGGGGGAAGTCCAACCACGGAGTTTTCCGGTCAATTTAATCCCGATCAGTTTTGGCATTTGCAGCTCCCAAGCCATGCCGCTCATGGCATCCACCGCATCGGCACCACCGACACCAATGGCCACCATTCCAAGGCCCCCGGCATTTACAGTGTGGGAGTCGGTTCCAATCATCATCCCACCGGGGAAAGCGTAGTTTTCGAGCACAATTTGGTGGATAATGCCGGCGCCGGGCTTCCAAAAGCCAATGCCGTATTTCTGAGAAACTGTGCTGAGAAAATCAAATACCTCTTTGTTTTTGTCCAAGGCGACCGCCATGTCCTTGACAGCGCCATCCTCGGCAGTAATCAGGTGGTCGCAGTGAACCGTACTGGGCACAGCAACTTTTTTGCGGCCACAGGTCATAAACTGCAACAAGGCCATTTGTGCGGTAGCATCTTGCATGGCCACGCGATCTACTTGAAAAAATACGTAATCACCACCCCGTTTGTAATCAGCCAACGGATTATCGCCGTGCAAGTGGGCAAACAAGATTTTTTCAGAAAGCGTAAGGGGGCGTTTAAATTGGGCTTTTGCCGCATCAACGCGGGAGGGGAAAGCGGCGTAAAACGCCTTCAGCATTTTTAGATCGAATATAGTCGAGGCCATTCGTTGTGTTTTGTGTAACTTTTTAGGGAGTTACGTTTTTGTCGAAAATTGCGCAAATGTAGCATTTTTACCACAAACTCGGAACGGACCAGCCGGTAAAAAGTTGTATAAAAACGAAATAATTGCGATTAATACGTTAAGATTGGGATTACCAATACACGCCCACGGACACAAAAAAAACGGTACAGCGCAAGCCGACCGTTTTTTCATCCATTAACAGTAATAATAAGGGGCGCCCCGGCATTCCGAGACACCCCTCGGGTGAATCAATGCTACTTCATCTGTACCATCTTCCTCGTTGCCGAAGCTGTCTCCGTCTCCAGCGTATAGTACATCACACCGCTCGTTTTCAACAAAGTACGATCCAACACCATCGCGTTGTAACCTTTCCCGTAGTCGCCCTTCTGTGTGTACAATACCCGCCCGCGCTCGTCGTACACCGTCAACGTGGCCGCAGCAGCAGCCGGCAACTGGAATCCGATCACAGTTTTATCTTTAAAAGGATTGGGTTCGTTTTGATACAACTCAAAACCTACCCCTTCCCTACTTGTTTCTCCGCGCTGCTGCGCCTCCGTAACCGGCGAAAACGCCAGCAATACACGCTCCGGACGATAATCCGCATGCCAGGCCGATGCCTCCATGTCTTTCTGACTGATGGACAACACATCACTCAACGAATACCCACCCTGTAATACCCGGAATCGGAGCTTGAACAGCTCCGGATGGCCTACTTTTGTCTCGCTGTTCGCAACCGCCCATACCATCCGCAGACGCCCCTCTGACAAATCCCACGTGCCAAAGTTGTCAGACTGTATCGGCATATTTACGGTCGGAACCACTGCATCCAATACCAATACTTCCGGATTGAACCAGAGACATGCCTGTAATGCCACCAAATCTTCAAAGTGATCGCAGCGGAACGGTACCTCCACCGGCACACCGGCCGAAAGTGCCCTATCAGGCACCGTAAACACCACCGGAACCGCCGGAGCAGGCTTCATCGCAGGGTTGACATTCGGCGTTACCAAGTCGCCCACTTTGACTGCATTGAAATCCTGGTTCGATTGGCTCGCCGAAACGCCCATATAGGTGCGGTTTTCTGCAAAACTCCAAAAAGACGTTGAGCCATAAGGCGTCGAAAACATCGTGCCTGTCGGTACAAAACGCCAGGAACTCTTGAACAGGTTCAGCGCAATCGGGTTGTTCAACAGCGCGTTCTGAAGCGTCGTAGCGTCCGTCGTGGTCAGCGTGTTGCTCTTGTTGATATCCGCCGCGATGAAATCATACGGATCTGTAAATGGCAAGGTGCCGCCCACGTGCTGAGACACACGCGTCACGTCAAGGGCCGTCACGCCGTTCAACTTGCCGGTGGTCTTCGTGGGGGTCACCGTGTAGTTGCTACCCGTCACATCAAAAGAATACAAGCCATCCAACAAGGTGGTGACCGTACCGACGCCATCGCCGGACAGTGCCACCGATGTGTTGAGAATGCCCACCGTTGCATTGGTTCTCCAGCCAATTTTACCCGATATCTTGGGCGTTCCTGCACTCACCGTCACTTCTAAGACATTGCTCTCCACGGCACCAGCCCAGTCGCTCTTACAACTTACCCGCGATAAACGCTTGAACCACGTGGTTTGTGTTAATGCTCCTGCATCGTAAGTAGCTGCAGTGCTCGAAGCGATATCGCTGAACCCGCTGCTGTTGCCGGTGATAGATAATTGCCATTTGTATTCAATCGTGCCTGTTTCTCCACTTGGCGCACTGATGCTCGTGAAAGCAGCCGGATCAAAAGGACTTGTACCGCTTTGGGCCGTGGCAATCACGCCCGCACTCGTCGGATTTACACACGGCGCACTTTCCGTCGTCAAGGTGCCTGAAGTGCCCACATTGTCACCACGACCAATACCACCCAAGAATAGCGCCGGTATCGACACTTCCGTCGTCAAGGTGCCTGA
>JBIPOY010000410.1:0-3442 GCA_044378705.1 Saprospiraceae bacterium | reverse complement strand
GGTGAACATTGGTGATCAGGATGAAGGAACGGAATGGTACGCATTCTGTCAATCGAACCAACTTCCTTACACCATCGTCAACCAACTGACCAAAGATCCTGCATACTGCCCCATTCGTACAGATTTACAAGAAACTATAAAAAGTGGCTATCTTTCAGCTCGAGAGGTGCTCTTTACCTCCCGAAACAACCGTATGTTGATGGAAAAACGCTTGGATTGTGCTATTCCAAACGCGGGTTTGATTTACAATCCGTATTATGCCAACCCTTCAGCACACTTACCGGCCCTTTCTTTCCACCAGAAGGTACGATTTGCGATGCCCGCCAGAATGCTGAGCATCCACAAGGGTCAAAACATTGCCATTGCCGTTTTCGCGCAACAAAAATGGCAAAACAGACCCGTAGAACTTCACTTGTACGGCGAAGGCCCCGACGAGGCCTTCTTTCGAGCAACCGTGCAAGAGCACAACCTCCAAAACGTTTTCTTTCACGATCCAAACTGGCAATTGCCCAACCCGGACATGGAAAGTATTTGGCGGGAGAATCACGCACTGCTGATGACCTCCTTCATGGAAGGTATGCCCTTGGTACTCATCAACGCCATGTGCCATGGGCGGGTGCCCATCGTCACGGATGTGGGTGGGCACCGGGAGATTATTGATGACAATATCCATGGATTTATTGCTATGGAACCCACGGTGGAAGCTGTGGATGAAGCACTGGAGCGCGCATGGCAACAATTGGATCGGTGGGACAGTATAGGTCTCCGTGCCCGGGACCGCATGCTGGCTTTTATGCCTAAGAATCCGATCCAACACCTCATAGATTTATTGAATATTCACTCGAGTACGTAATCTTCACCATACTGATGGTGCCCGTATTCCTCTAGTAAAGTCCCGTTTAAGACATGCAAAAAGACCCATACTCCTCATTCAGTAGTTTGCGTATCAACCATTGGGAACGTGTGTATTCCCATGCCCGTACGCGTGGTGGGAATTACTATCACCGCTGGCTGGCACGCGTGTATCGGTTTGTCATTCCGGAGCATTCCCGGGTATTGGAATTGGGCTGTGGCACTGGAGATTTGTTGGCAGCCCTGAAGCCCTCCCGAGGGGTTGGCATTGATTTTTCACCGGAGGCCATTCGATTGGCGCGGGTTCAACACCCTACGCTGACGTTCGAGTGCATGGATGCCCAACAACTGGATTTGGCGGCGGAGCCGTTTGATTTCATTGTTTTGTCAGATTTGATCAATGATCTTTGGGACGTTCAGCAAACCTTGGCGCAACTCAAGCCCTATTGCCATTCCAGAACCCGCATTGTGGTCAACTTCTACAGTCGGTTGTGGGATTTTCCGATGCGGTTGGCACAGCGCTTGGGGTTGGCAACACCACTCTTGACACAAAACTGGTTAACGATCCCCGATATTCGAACCATTTTCAACCTATCCGGCATTGAAACGTTGAAAAACTGGTCAGAATTTGTGGTTCCCATTCAGTTTCCCGGCTCAGACTTGTTGAATCGTTATATCGCCAAGATAGCACCATTTCGGTGGTTTTCTTTGACCAACATTGTTATTGGTCGTCCTATGACAGACCCAACGATTCATCAACCAACCTGTAGCATCATTGTAGCAGCGCGCAATGAATCCGGGCACATTGACGAATTGTTCCAACGGATACCGAACTTAGGGGGGCGAGCAGAAATAATTTTTGTGGAAGGCAACTCCCAAGATGATACGTACGAAGCCATTGAGCGTGCCATAGAAGCGTATCCAGACAGAAACAGTCGTTTGTTGAAACAGCCCGGAAAAGGGAAAGGCGATGCCGTTCGGACCGGTTTTTCAGTAGCAAAAGGCGATATTTTAATGATTTTGGATGCGGACATGACCGTGTTACCGGAGGATCTTACTCGGTTTTATGAAGCCATTGCCACTGGGAAAGGAGAGTTCATCAACGGTGTTCGTTTGGTGTACCCCATGGAGAACGAGGCCATGCGGTTTTTCAACCTTGTGGGCAACAAATTCTTTGCGGCTGCCTTTACTTGGCTACTCGGACAACCGATCCGCGATACCCTTTGCGGAACCAAGGTTATTTGGCGAACAGATTACGAACGATTGGTAGCCAACAGGGCCTATTTTGGTGATTTTGACCCTTTTGGTGATTTTGACTTACTTTTTGGCGCTTCAAAGCTCAATTTAAAAATTACAGAGCTGCCGATCCGCTACCATTCGCGGCGCTATGGCACCACCAACATATCCCGTTGGAGCCACGGATTATTGCTTTTAAGAATGACTATTTTTGCTGCAAAAAGAATCAAATTCTTTTAATTTATGTTCGGCCGAATACGCAACTTTTTGGCACATCCTTTGACCAAAGGAATGGACATTGATGATCCTGCAACCACTGCATTGCGGCTACAAATCGTCCGTTCCAAGCCTTTTTTACTCCAAATATACCGGGAGTGGTATCAATTGATCGCGTCCAATTTCAACGAAACAGACCATGTCTTGGAATTAGGCTCTGGCGCTGGGTTCATGAAAGAATACCTGCCCAAGCTCATCACCAGCGAGCTATTTGAAACGCCCGGTGTTGACCGTGTGCTGGATGCCCATCAGATGGATATTGGCAATTCCTGTCTGGAAGGCATTGTCATGACGGACGTGCTGCACCACATACCAGACTGCGACTTATTTTTTCACGAGGCGTTGCGGGTGCTCAAGCCCGGCGGGAAACTGGTCATGATTGAACCTTGGTACACCCCTTGGTCAGGTTTTGTTTATAAGAACTTCCACCATGAGCCCTTTGATCCAGACGCAGCCTCTTGGAAATTTCCGGCAAAAGGGCCTTTGTCCTCTGCCAATGGCGCCATACCTTGGATCGTATTCGAAAGAGACCGCAGTATTTTTGAGGCCCGTTACCCTGAATTGCGCGTGGAATACATACGGCCATTGATGCCCTTGGCGTATCTTCTTTCCGGTGGTATCGCCACGCGGAATATGCTGTCTGGCCGGTTTTACCCTTGGGTACGCTTTTTGGAGCGCCATTTACAGGAAAAAAAATGGGGAATGTTTGCATACATTGTTGTAAAAATACGGGAATGAGGCCCACAAACAGACACTTTTTAATCGTTTTCTAGTATCTCTAACCCTGTCAGTTCATGACCAAGGAAACATTTTTGTCCAAAACACTGCCCCTTACCCTACTCGTCGTCTGGATGGTTGTGATCGCCGTTTTTGAATGGCAGCGCGTCCAGGAAAGTCAACAACCTCCGATTTACGATACCATAAGCTACCTGCAAAAGGGAAAATCTTTTTGGGAGAACGCGGCCTTGGGTTGGCCTCGCAACCCCATGAACCTAGACAACAGCTTACGTCCGCCGGGCACCGTCCTGTTGACCTATCCATTTGGATATGATGGACAGTACAAGGGTTTTTTATTTCG
>JBIPOY010000409.1:0-3448 GCA_044378705.1 Saprospiraceae bacterium | reverse complement strand
CAACCATGAAAATTGATTCGCTTACGGCAAGAGAAATACACGATAATCGGACCACCGCACCTCATATCCTGCCTATTTATGCCACGTCATCTTTTGTTTTTGAAGACATTGATCAGGGTATTGATATCTTTAAAAACATTGAAAGTGGGCATGCTTACAGTCGCTATGCCAACCCAACAGTGGATACCGTTGCCACCAAGATTGCAGCACTAGAGACTTTCGGGCTGGGCGTTGAGGCTACTGCAGTCATGACCAGTAGTGGTATGTCAGCCATTGCTACTTTGTTCTTGGGGGTACTGAAATCGGGCGATAAAGTGCTGACACAAGCCAATTTGTATGGTGGCACCACTGAGTTGTTGAAGGGTATCTTGGGCCAATTGGGGGTTGAAACGCTGTTCACCGACTTACGAGACGTAGAAGCCGTGGACGCCATCCTGCGAGACGATAAGGCGGTGAAAATGCTGTATTGCGAAACGCCTGCAAATCCAACGCTTGCTTGTGTGGACATCGCGGCTTTGTCTGCCATGGCGCATCAGTATGGTGCATATTGTGCCATTGATAACACTTTCTGCACGCCGCTACTCCAGCAACCATTTGCATTCGGCGTCGATTTTATTGTGCATTCTACCACAAAATTTCTCAATGGACATGGCAACTCGACTGCGGGGATCGTCGTGGGGCTCGACCACAAAACAATGCGGGAGGGGGTGTGGCGCGCCATGAAACTGGTGGGTACGAATTGTTCGCCTTTCGAGGCATGGCTCACCTACAATGGGTTAAAAACCCTCGCCCTGCGCATGGAAAGACACTGCATCAATGCGCAACGGTTGGCCGAATTTTTGGAAACACATCCGTCTGTTGAAAAAGTTAATTATCCCGGGTTGGCCTCGCATCCCGACCATACTTTGGCCAAACGCCAAATGCCCGGCGGATTTGGTGGCATGCTCAGTTTTGAGTTGAAAGGTGGGTACGATGCCGGTATTGCTTGTATGAACCGAATTCAATTTTGTACCCTTGCGCCTACCTTGGGTGATGTTGATACCCTTATCTTGCACCCTGCCTCCTCGTCGCATCTCGCGGTTCCCAAGGAAATCAGATTACAAAATGGGATTACCGATGGGTTGATTAGGGTTTCTGTGGGGATTGAGAATGTTGAAGATATTATAGCCGATCTGGTGCAAGCGATCGCTTGATTGGTCCGTAATCATTCAAAAAGATATGGAGATGAAGTTTTTATGCTTGATTCTCAGTGCTGTTGTGCTGGTATCCGGCAACTGTTCTCGCAAGACAATCCCAAACATCCGGGACCATACCGCGTTGGTACAGTTGGAAACCAGAAGTTGTCGGGGCTTTTGTCCGGCCTACATTCTATTGTTTCGAAACGATGGCGTATTGGAATATGAGGGCATCCGCAGCGTAGAAAAAATGGGTCTTGATACGGTGCAGTTGAGTGAAAAAGAACTCCGCCAACTTCAAGGGCTGGTTGCGTCCCTGCATTTACGACAATACCCGGAGCGCATTGAAAGCCAAGTTGCCGATGCGCCGATTGCTACCATCACCATTTTTGATGGTCCCAATCGGTATGAGGTAACAGGCTCGATAGACCGCCCTAAGCCATTGTTAGAGTTTGAATTGTTGTTGAAAAACTTGGCGGAGTCGAAAGGGCTAAGGGTGAAAGAAGGGGTTGATCTACAGGAACAAACGTCAGAACAACAAGAAATTGCAATCCTTTTTTTGCCGGAAGTGAACCCTGGAAATTTTATGATGCAGTTTGAAGAGATTAAACTGCGCATTGTACGCCGAATTTCTGCCGAAAACCACTGGATTGTGACCTATAACGCCCATCAAATCACAGAAAAACAACTACTGGAATTACTGAAGGGTATGGATGGCGTTCAGCAAGTTGGGCCCGTATTGAAAAAGTAGAGGGGGAGTGATTTTTGTTTGAATTGGGGGGCTCTAATGATAAGGCCGTCAATATTGTATGAATCTCAACGAATGTGGGGTAGCAAGTTGTCCTTAAAAAATGTCCTTTATTGTATCAGGTACCATCACAAAAGTCGTTACTTTGAAAGTAAGATACGCATGAATGATTTAATACTCAAGTTTCTAAAATTCGGCATGGTCGGTGTATCCGGGGTCTTGGTAGATTTTGGTGTCACGTGGCTGTTGAAAGAAAAGGCCAAGTTAAACCAGTACGTTGCCAACAGCGCAGGCTTTTTGTGTGCGGTTTTCAGCAATTATTTACTGAACAGAATGTGGACTTTTCAGAGCCATGACGCCGCAGTTGGGGTTCAATTTGCGAAATTTTTTTTCGTGGCGCTGGTTGGCTTGGGTATGAACAACGCGTTGATCTATCTTTTCAACGAGCACCAAAAGTTACCGTTCTACTTTTCAAAAGCCATCGCTACGGGTATTGTCATGATTTGGAATTTTGGCGCCAATTATCTCTATACGTTTACAGGATAATTACCACACTTACCGCTACTTTCAGCCGCCATAAAGCCAGTTAAGGGTGTTTTTGTAGAAGATACGCTCCACTGTTTCAGTAGGTAGGTTCATTTTTTCGATGAAACTGCCAATTTCCAAATCGCCCAATGGAAAGGGGTAATCTGATCCAAGACAAATCTTGTCATCTCCCACAACGTTGAGGATATACTGCAACAGTTGAGGGTCGTGCGTTGCAGAATCTACCCAGATTTTTTTCAGGTATTCCCGCGGCGGCACAGGGTTATCGGCTGCCACCAAGTCGGGCCGGCAGTTAAAACCGTGCTCAATACGCCCCATGGTAGGAATGAGGGAGCCGCCTGCATGGGCGAAACAAACACGCAAGGCCGGCAATCGCTCCAAAACACCGCCAAAAATCATGGAACACGCAGCACGAGCCGTTTCAGCGGGCATGCCTACCAGCCATGGCAGCCAGTACTTGCGCATGTCTGCTTCTCCCATCATTTCCCAAGGATGTACAAACACCGCTAAGTTGAGGCGTTCACAGGCCTCAAAAATCGGAAAAAAACGCGGGTCGCCCAAATTGAGCTGGTTGACATTGGACCCAATCTGTACGCCGGGGAAATCAAGATCTTTGATTCGTTCCAATTCCTGTATTGCGAGGTGGGTATCCTGCATGGGAATGGTGCCCAAGGCAATATAATTTTCCGGAAAATCATCCACAATGCCGGCAAGATGATCGTTGAGGAACATCGAAAGGTCGAGACAGTCGGAGGGCTTGGCCCAGTAAGAAAACATAACCGGGATGGTGCAAACGACTTGCACGGGCGTTCGATAGAGTGCATACTCAGCAATGCGCACCGCAGGATCCCAACAGTTTTTTGCAATTTCACGAAAAAAAACGCCTCCCTTCATCATGTTGGCGAAACCCTCCCGTTCGTGCACAAGGTGGATAAAATCACCATACCCGAACTTTTCTGCAAAATTTGGCAGCCGTTCG
>JBIPOY010000408.1:0-3451 GCA_044378705.1 Saprospiraceae bacterium | reverse complement strand
AATAACCGTGGAATCCTGAGCAACATTGGGCGCAGTAGTCTGCGCGGAAAGAATGGAGTTGGTAAACAGTAATGCTATACAAAGTGCTTTCAATGGCGCCATGGTAAATAGTTGTTTTTAAAACGAGGGACAAAAATAAGGCCGCTCAAACTGTGTTGTCAGGGTTTTGCGAAATGTTTGCAAATAGACATGGGCGCTCCGGGAACATCAAAGCGCTCCTGCGGCCAATGTTTAATCCTTTACCCTGCTCAATCCCAACGTTTTGAGCATCCAACGCGGCAGTGGATTTTCCGGGTTGCGGCGTTTTCGAAGGTCAAGGTACCAGCCAAACTTCTTCAAAATAGGAATTTTATGGGTTTCAACAAATTCAATAAGGGTGCCATCGGGGTCTTCAATATAAGAAAAATACCCGGCAGCTTCACCCATGTCAAAGGATCCACTGCTGTCTACTGTAAAGGGGTGGCCACGTTCGGCACAGAATTTTTTCATTTCTGCCATACCCATCATGTCAAAACAGAGGTGAATGAAGCCCAAATCTCCCCAAAATCGGTGCTCATAAATTTTTCGAGGGGTGCGGTCCAGTGCCTGTACCAATTCAATTTCTGAATCGCCGAGTAGTCGGCTGAATGGCCCCTTCCGTTTTTCAGGATGGCGGAGCAGCACCCGACGATAATGCTCAAAGCCCCCGTCTATCCCATTCCAGTCGGCAAACTGGCCGCTTTGGTCGTACACAATGGTTTGGTAACCCAGTATATCGGCATAAAAACGCACCGACCGTTCCATGTCAGACACTCCAACAAAGGCGCCATACATGCCGCCTGTTTCCCCCCGCCCATTGTCTGAGGGTATGGAGAACCAGTCGGCACCCTGAACCACCTCAAAAGTGTTGCCCCAGGGGTCTTTGACAAAAAAGTGCTCTTCGCCGTTCGGCCTCGGCGCAGGATTGGTGAGCATGGTCACGCCACTCTTGCGCAGTCGGTGAAAACAAGCCACCACATCCTTACATTTTATTTTTGCAATAGCGATGCCCAGATCGCCAATGTTGGGCCTGAATGCGGGTGCTTCAGGTGTTCGTCCTGTGTATTGCCATATCTCCATGCCTCCGCCACCATGTAAATTGAGTGCCAGGATGGCATGTCGAGACTGCGGTTGTCCACCGGTGTACGGCAGCATCAGGCCTGCTTCTGCCGCTTCTTCAAACATCGGGACATCCATCCCAAAATGGAGGCGATACCATTTGAATGCTTCGTGGACATTTGCCACACCAATGCCAACTTGTTGAATTCCGGATATAAACATAAACAATCAGGTTAAAGACCCACCGTTGTGTTGGTCTATGCGAGTTGCAAAGGTAGAAAACCCTGAAAACCTAGGCCATAAAATGGTCACTCTTCGGCACAAAACATAAAAAGGCAAACATGACTTTCAAAATACGGTGTCGAACCTTATTACCGTATTACCTTTGCCTCCAATGGAAGACTGGGAACTTGACTTTGAATGGCTACGTGTGCAGCACCTTGTGAAAGATGCCATGCAACGAGAGGTATTACCGGACCTTAATATGGTATTGTTTCTGATCGGTATTCAGGAGCTGGGACGCTGGAAACGTGCATTTACCAAAGAAGAAAAACAAGATTTAATGCACATCGCCGTATGCCGCCTATTGGTGCAGGATGGGTATTTTGATTTTGTCGGCCGAGACGAAGATGGCTGGCCACACTACCGGCAGGTGGTTGAAATGCCGGCACAAGGCACTTTTTCACAAGAAAAAATGTTGAAAATAAATGCTGTGAAATATTTCAAAGATTGGGAAAAAGAGGGTTAACGCGCCGCCTTTTTTCCCAATTTCCGCTTATAAAAGGCATTCAACACCCCTAAATTTCTATTTTCTGGCAAGGTAAAGGCCTGTCAGGATAATACCTGTTCCCAACAACTCTACGGGAGAAACCGACTCGCCATCAAAAAAACCAAGGGCAATGGCCGTCACGGGGAGCAGGTAGGTGACCGAGGTGGCAAAAATGGGACTGGTGCGCTGCAACAACCAAAAGTACAGAATGGACCCACCCACGGTACCCATAGCCGCCAAGTAAAACACATACCCCAAGCCTTTTATTCCATTTGGGTGTTGCCAAACAGCCGCCCAGCCGCCTGCGTACAAAAGTCCGATCACGAACAGCCCTCCGGTGATCACAAACGCCGAAGAGGCAATGGCGGCAGGGTGTTGATCACGCAAATAACGACCCACCGTGTTGGCGTTGATGGCGTAACAAACCGTGGCCAAGATGCAAAGTCCTGCAAAAAAGACATTTCCGGAAGTATCCATCCCACGGTTGAAGAGCACCAATAAGACAGCGCCCGACAGCCCAACCACAATACCCAATATCCGCGCCCAATTGACCTGCATCTGAAAAAAAGAAGCTCCTATGATGACGGTAAACAGCGGGGTCAAGGCGTTGAGAATCCCGGCAAGGCTACTGTTAACATGCTGCTGGGCCACAGCAAACAAAAAATTGGGGATTGCAGAGCCACAAAACGCTACGACCAACATCGGTTTCCAGCGCTTCCAGTCAATTTTAGACCAATACGCCGCAGCAATGGGGAGGTACACCAACGTTGCGAGCACCATGCGCCACATCGCCATCTGTACCGGTGTAAAAATCTCCACCGATCGCTTGATCATAATGAAAGAGGCCCCCCAAATTGTGGCGAGTAATATTACCACGAACCAATCAAGGGCGGCGGGTTGTCGGGAGGTTTGCATGGAAAGACGGAAAACGTGAGGGCAAAGCAACTTCGCCGGCACAAAGAACGCCAAATGCAGGCCACTTAAGTAGTTACCTTCCTTGATTTGTTGTTTTTTCGATATTTATTCCACACTTTTACAGAAAAAATGCTCGGCTATGAGAATTGCGGCCTTTGTTGTTGCTCTATTTTTCTGCTTTACCTTTCAAAGGGCCTTGGCCCAATCCGCCTCACAAGTAACCTTTGGTAAAAATAGGGTACAATACCACCATCAATTTGACGATTGGAGTGTGTACGAAACGCCTAATTTTACCACCTATTGGTATGGTGATGCCCGCAATGTCGCCCAATCGGCGCTTCAACTCGCTGAGTTTGATTTTCCTGGGGTTCAGCAATTGCTGGAGCACCAGCCCCCCGATAAAATTGAGATGCTGGTTTTCAGTGACCTGACCGACCTCAAACAAAGCAATATCGGCGAAGACGATGTTTTTACCCTTCAATCCGGTGAAACAAAAGTTGTCGGCAACAAGATATTTGTCTTTTTCGATGGCAACCACCAGCACCTGCGCGCCCAAATCCGCGAAGGAATGGCAGGCGTACTGATCAATTCGATGCTTTACGGAGCCAATATACAGGAAATTGTCTCTAATGCCGTTCTGCTGAACCTTCCTTCTTGGTACACAGGGGGGCTCATGGCTTTTTGCGGAGA
>JBIPOY010000407.1:0-3466 GCA_044378705.1 Saprospiraceae bacterium | reverse complement strand
CGATCAAGCAAACGTCCCAATTTTTGGAGGTTGTGTGCCATCACGCTGTTGCCGGCAGGGGTAGCGTTGTCGTACAAGTCTTTCTTTCGAATGAGGATGTCTTTTTGCCCTTCCGCCGGAAAATACAACAGATGGTTGTCCTCCCCGGAAAATGCTCGCAACACGTAATCCGTGTACTGCTCTGCAAGGACTATATAGTGCTCCTCAAATGTTATTTCATATAAATCCGTCAGGGCTGCAATCAAAAAAGCGTAATCATCGAGAAAAGCATAGGGCTGGGAAACGGCGTGCCGAAGCGTTGGCAGTGCTTCGCCAGGTGCGTGGATACGCAAATGGTCCAACACGAAGGTCATCCCTTTAATCGCGACGGCCCGATAGGCCTCGTTGCCCAAGGCTGTATAGGCCCGAACGTGTGCAGAAATCATCAGCGCATTCCAGTCGAGCAAGATTTTAGTGTCCAGTAGTGGCCCTATACGCCTCGACCGGACTGCTAATAATTTTTGCCGGAGTAGTGCATATTGCTGATGCTTGGTAGGCTCCTCGGGGCGATGGAGGATGTTGTGTCCTTCCCAGTTACCGTCTTCTGTTGCGTCGTAGTAGGCACAAAAATCGGGGGCCGCATCGCCTAGGATGGCCTCAATTTCAGCCTTACTCCAGACATAATATTTGCCCTCCACCCCTTCAGAATCAGCATCCTGCGCCGCGTAAAATCCGCCTTCCGGACTGGTCAACTCCCTGGCCACGTACGCAAGGGTTTCTTCCAAGGTGGTTTGAAAAAGACCGGCATATTGCCGTTTTAATCCATCTAATCCCTGTTTTTTGTCATTCACCACCGCAAAAGCATCGGCAAGAAGTCCGACCAACAAGGCGTTGTCGTAGAGCATTTTTTCGAAGTGTGGCACCAGCCACGCCCTGTCAGTCGTATAGCGGGAGAATCCGCCGCCTATCTGGTCATAGATTCCGCCGGCAATCATTTTTTCCAAAGAAAACAGCGCATGTTGGAGTGCTTCCGGGTCGCGGAAGACGATAAAATACTCCAATAGCCATTGTAGGGCCATGGTAGAGGGGAACTTAGGAGCTCCGCCAAAGCCCCCCTCTGAAGGATCAAATTGGCGCTTTATCTGTTCGTTTATCCCCCTTAAATCCACCGGAAGATCGATGTTTTCAGGTTTTTCGGCCATGGGTGGTATATTTTTCCCGATGTGGCCGGTAAGTCGTTCGGCTTGATCCAAGGCTGTATCGCGTTTATTGTCCCATATATCGGCCAAGTAATGCAACAGTTGTGCCCAAGAGGGGCGGTTGTGTGCCGGGGTTGGGGGGAAATAGGTGCCCGCGTAAAAGGGCTTGCCGTCGGGTGTGAGGAAGCAGTTGAGGGGCCAACCGCCCCCGCCGGTCATGGTTTGGCAGGCATCCATGTAAAGGGCGTCCACATCCGGACGCTCCTCGCGATCTACTTTGATATTGATAAAATGGCGATTCATCAAGGCTGCAACCGCTTCATTTTCAAAGGATTCTCGTTCCATTACGTGGCACCAGTGACAAGTACTGTAGCCAATACTGACCAAGATTGGTTTCTGCTCTGCTTTGGCCCGCTCAAATGCTTCAGGCTTCCAAGCATACCACTCTACTGGATTGTGTGCGTGCTGGAGTAAGTAGGGGGATGTTTCGTACTGGAGCTTATTCATTGTCTTTTGGATGATTTTCGTTGTGTACAAACCGGTTCGTAGGGCCGTTAAATATCTGCATGCCCGGGCAAATTGGGAAGATTGTGAATTTGATCAACCACTTTTTCGCGCTCGCTGATAATTTCAACAAGTCGACGGATGGCTTTTCTTCGAATGAGCCGTTCAAGGTCTTTGTTGGGTTCGTTGAGAATATATTGAAATTTCATCGAAACAAAATCCTTTCGAACATCTGCCACCCGCAGGTAATAGCTTTCAGGTTGAATAAGGTCCTGAAAAGGAGAAAGCACCTCCACAAGGCTTTTCTCGAGGTCCTCTACCGTAATCAGGTGCCGCAGGTCAATGTCAAACTCGATGCTGGTACGCTTTACTTCTCGCCTGGTGTAGTTGACTACTTCTGAGGTGAGCAGCAAATTATTGGGAATAAAAATCATGTCGTCATCGTCGTTGAGGAGGTGGATGTTTTGGAGGGTAATATCCGTTATTTTTCCCCGATGACCACCAATACGGACATTGTCACCGATGCTCAACTGCCCCGAAAAGGTAATAATCATACCATTGATCATGTTAGAAATATAGTCTTTTGTGAGCAGGGCAAGACCGGCAAAAATGATGGACAGGGAGGTAAACAACTGTCGGGTATCAATTTGAAAGAGAGAAAGGATGCCCACAATCAGCCCCACGGCCAGCAGTAGGGAATATATCTGTCCGACGCCAACAATAAAATTGTCATCACCACGGATATTGTGTCGACGCCGGTAGAACCAAGTGACGACAAATTGTACAAAATCCAAAAACATGAGAAAGATGGCGAGACTTGCCAAAGTATCTTTGTAGTAATCGAATGCTGTGTGGTACTTCGAACGGGCATAAATCCACGTAAAATCCCATTCATTGAGCCGAACGAGTACCAAAGAGATAAAAATAGACAGTTTGAAGAGTAGTATCAGGAATTTCATGGCAAAGTGATCATAATTTGATAGAAGCATCAAACGCAGAGTAGGCCGCTCTGTTTTGCGTCAAATGTAGATTTTAACAATTATCCTTCCTACTGTGCGCAGCAGCTTTATTATGTTTGTCCCTTCCAACGCATGAAAAGAATCCGTTGTCGCCCCGGTTTAATCCTTTTTCTAAGATTCCACAACGATTTTTTCATTTCAAAACCGAATTTCTATGCTCAAAGCTATCCCAAGCATTTGTTATTCAGTGCTATTTCCTTTCCTCCTGCAGGCACAATCAGGCTGCCCCGGCTGCGCTGTCAGCGTCCCGTTAGGCCTTCCTGCCGACACGGTGTATCTGCCTCCTCTGGCGGATGGTGTTGCAGGAACGCCTTACAATACCGATATTTCATTTCGTTTGCCAAAAACCTCTACCCCCGTGCACGCGATTGACAGCACCACCCCGCCCGGGCTCACGATTTCAAAATTTGAAATCGTATCCATCGATGGCCTACCGCCGGGTATGTATTGGCAACCCAATAAATTTAGTTTTAACATGTCAACAGAAACAGACGGATGTCTCAAGTTTTGTGGCACCCCAAGTACGTCTGACTCTTTTAAACTGATTGTCACGCTAAAAGCGACTGTTTTTTTCCTCGCCCAAGAAGCCACGCTGCCCATATCACTCTACATTGCTCCGAAAGTGAGCAATACGGATGGTTTTACCATGACCAATCCGGAAGGTTGTGGCAGCACGACGGTGACTTTTACGAACAAAGTGCCCTCGGGAGGCGCCAGTGGGTTTTCTTACGCATGGGATTTTGGCGATGGATCAGCCGTTTTTAC
>JBIPOY010000405.1:0-3467 GCA_044378705.1 Saprospiraceae bacterium | reverse complement strand
GGAAGAATTTTCTTTGGGAGAACGGATCAAAAGAAGCCATACGGGTGATTGCTGAGCCCGATGTGTACCATCTCAGCCTCTTCGATGGATGTAACCCCGCTCAGGTTTTTTGGAATGTTGTGCCGGGGCCTTCTATTGAGGTTGAGGTTCCGTATGCGCCTTTTGAGGTGCACCAAGGCATGGCAATTTCTTTGACGCCATTGATTTTAAACCAAGGAGATAGTCTTGTCATCCAATGGTTTGACCCATTGGGCAATTCGTTGTCTTGTGGTGATTGCCCAAGCCCCTTGGCAACTCCCTTGGAGAGTACGATGTATGGCATACGGGTTCAAAACGAGGCATGTTTTGATTCAGCGACCATCATATTTGATGTAAATCGGGAACGAAGGGTGTACGCTCCCAACATATTTTCTCCCAACGGAGATGGCACAAACGATATTTTTGGACTTGAGAGTCCGGATTTCGGAAGAATTTTGGCATTGAATATCTATGATCGTTGGGGCAATCTCGTTTTTCAAACCAAGAATACGTTGTTTCAAGACCCTGCAGGTTGGGACGGATAATATCAAAACCAAACGATGCCTGCCGGGGTGTATGTTTGGTTGGCTTCCATTGAGTTTGTAGATGGTCAGCAGCAATTTTTTTCTGGAGATGTGACGTTGGTTCGATGACCCTTGCAGCGGCATTTTCCCTCGGATTTTTTGTTGGGTTGGAACAAGATGGTAAGGGGCCGTCCATCGGGTAATTACTGAAATGAGGGATAAAAAAATGACGCCCTCTCACAAGAAGACTTGTGAGAGGGCGTCGGCAAAATTACGTTAACAAGAAAGACTACCGGTAGCCTGGATTCTGTTCCAGATTCGGGTTAACAGCCAAGGCTGAAGCCGGAATTGGGAAAAGAAGGCGCTCGGTGCCGGAAGCGGCAGGTTTTTCCTGGAATGGAGCAAGGAATTTGCCAAAACGAATCATGTCCGTGCGGCGATTGCCTTCCCAGTAGAACTCGCGGCCTCTTTCAGCCAACAAGTTGTCAGCATTCAAAGAACCCAGCGCAGAAGCGCCACGCTTGCTGCGAACCTGGTTGACGATCGTCAATGCTGAACCAGCATCGCCGTTGCGCAACTGTGCTTCTGCTTTCATCAGGAGTACATCAGCGTAGCGGATATACACATAGTCGTTGTTGGCATTGTCACCGCCGATGTAGTCGATGGGGTACTTGATAACGCGGATACCGGTTACCTCAAGGTTGTTGCCCGTTTCCACAGCCGCAACTTCGCGGGTAAAGGCGAGTTTGTTGCCTTTGCGGTCATCGAGTTCAGCACCATTTTGGTCCACTTGTTGTCCGATCAAGAAGCCTGCGTTGATACCGGAAATATCCGTCATACCAGCATAAGAAGACTTTTTGCGAACGTCAGAAGCTTCAAAAGAGTCATAGAAATCGCTGAGGGTAGCAAAACCGTTCCAGCCGGAAGGGTTTTGGTTGTAGTGCAGGGTACACATCCAACGTGAACGCACGTTACCGCTGTTCGAACCACCTACGTTTTCAGCTGTCCAGATATTTTCTGAAGAAACCTGGTCGTTGTTGGGTGCAAAGTTATCAAAGTAGTTGTCGTCCAAGCTGTACTGGTTGGTACCGGTGATTTGGTCAGCCAAGGCAATCACTTGGTCCATGTCAGCTTTCGGGAACGAAGGGTTTGCACGATCGGCAAACGTACCTTTGTTCAGGTAAGCGCGCATCAACAGGCCTTTGGCTGCGTTTTTATTGGCACGGTTGGCCGGTCCATCGGGCAAATCACCGATGATAGCATTCAATTCGCTGATCACAAAATCGAGTGCTTCAGCGCCTTTCAATACATTTGGAGCGTTGAGCAGGTTTTCACCCGGTTGACGGTAAGGAACTTGGTTCCAGCCATCAGCCACCGAATACATGATAAACGCACGGAGGAAGCGAGCTTCTGCTTTTTGTTGCGCTGAAGCATTAAAATTCAACAGGTTGGTGGTAGAAAACACCACTTGCAACAGCTCATTGAAAGTAGCTGACAAGAAAGCGTGATCCGCAGTCCAAGTATGGTTGTGCATAACGCGCCAGATACCATTGTCGTCCCAGTCGCCGCCACGGGTCGGTCCGAGTGTTTCATCGGTGGTGTGCTGCTCAGCAGCCCAAAAGCGGGATTGATCTTGGAAGGGGCCGCGAAGACCATCGTAGCAGCCTTTTAGCAGGGCGTTTACGTCGGTGTTGGCGTTGAGGTATTCCTCTGCCGTTGATTTAGTGATATCCTCATTGAGTGATTCCTCCAAATCAGTGCAGGAAAAGAATCCTGCTGATAGAAGAAGCATGAGGGAAACTGCTTTAAACTTCATGTTGTAGTAGTTTTTTTGTTAGAAAGAGAAGTTTGCACCAAGGATGATGGTGCGGGCTGATGGGTAAGGGATGTATTCAATACCGGCAGAAGGAAGACCGTCTTTTACGTTGACCGTGTTAACTTCAGGGTCGAAGCCTGAGTAGTTGGTGAACACCAACAGGTTTGAACCCTGGAGATAGATGCTGGCATTTTTAACTGATTTGCCGATGTTGCCAAAACTGTAGGCAAGTCTAGCGTTGGCCAGTTTCAGGTAATCACCACTTTCAAGGTAGCGTGAAGAACCTTTGATGGCGTTGGCCGTAGATTCCAAAACAGAACCACCGACTAGGTTGGCATCAATGTTACGGGTACCGAGGTTGGTGATGGGCAACACAGACATTTTAGTGTTGTTGAAAATCTTGTAGCCATAAGCGCCATTGAAGTTCAGGTCCAACGTCAATTTGTCGTAGTTGAGGGTCGTAGAAATACCCACCAATACATCTGGGTTAGGATCGCCTACAAAAGCTAGCTCTTCATTGTTGGTGTAAACGCTCTGTCCGTTTTCATTGATACCTTCAAATTGACGGAGGTAGAAGGCGTTGAGCGGCTGGCCACTGGCGAGCAGTTGGCTGGTAGCACCTGTGCTGCCTTGACCGAACAATTCACCGTAGAAAATACTTGGGCCATTGTAGTCGTTCAACTGGTTCTTCTGAAGTGTAAGGATTGCTCCAACATTCCAGTTGAATTTACCTTTGTCGGCCACCAAAGCATTCAATGCAATCTCAACACCGGAGTTGGTTACGTTTCCTGGAAGATTGATCCAGTAGAAACCAGCTGGTGCAGGTTGAATGGTTGGGAATTGGAACAACAAATCTTCTGTTTTCTTAGAGAAATAGTCAACCGTTCCGTAGATTTTGTTGTTCATGAAACCGAAATCAACACCTACGTTGAGGGTTGTGCTCGTTTCCCATTTCAAATCCGGGTTGGCCACGTTTTCAAGTCCAATGGTGCCTTGGCCGAAGCCATAGCGGTCTTGTGATGCGCCGGCAGGGAACTCAGAGTTGCCTGTTTGGCCCCAGCTTGCGCGGAGTTTCAGGTTGTCAAAAGGACCATCTTCTAGGAAGCTTT
>JBIPOY010000406.1:0-3467 GCA_044378705.1 Saprospiraceae bacterium | reverse complement strand
TCAATAAAATAGCGATTGATGGTACAGGAAAGAGTAACTTGATATTGGTCTGTGAAATACTCAAAGGTAACCCGGCAGACAGTACTTTATACCAGCAAACGATTGATCAATTGATTGACTCATATGGTAAAACGCCACGCGATAGTGCCACCGATGGAGGGTTTGCCTCAAAGGCCAATGCAGAATACGCACAGGGCAAAGGCATCGTCAATATCGTCTTTAATAAGATTGTGGGCAGTCTGAAAAATATAGTGACCAGTAAAAACATGGAAACCCGGCTGAAGAAATGGAGAAGCGGCATTGAGGCCAGTATTTCCAATTTGATACGAGGTTATAAATTGACAAGGTGCTCCTGGAAAGGACTTGAACATTTTAAGAGCAAAGTTTTGTGGAGTGTCATCGCTTACAATGTCAGGGTGATGACCTCGGCAATCCTAAAACAGGTTTAAAAACCCTTTTATCGGGATTTTTTAACACTTGAATGGGAAAAAACTGGCTATACTACGTGATAATTGCAAAAAAACACAGATTTTGGCTCAAAGTGACGCCAAAAAGTAACCACAAGCTGAAAAATTGCAAAAAATGTCCTTCGTTGGTTGGCGAGGCGTGCGAAGACAAGCCAAACCTGCGACTGTATGGACAGACACTATGTAGATAGGCTACTATATAGCATCATTAAAACATCTGCGAATAAAAAGTTGGTATTGGAAAAAAAACACTCCCATTATTATTGATTCGCTTGCGTCTGGAGAGTTAAATGCTGTAAAACATGCAAACGGAAAGGATTGGTGGGTGATCCAACCGAAAAGGTATCACTTACCAACATCTATCAATTTGATATGGCTGCATCTGATATTAGTGCTACCCAAACCACTGTCGCAACCTGGGATGGTTTTGTAGATCCAATAGCTATATCGTTTCTTAACTGCCAACTCGGCCCCGACTGCAAAATCTATATCCTTGGCGGCGGCGATACCAAATACTACCATAACATCCACAATCCCGATGAACCAGGTCTTGCCTGTAACGTAGAGCAGCGCGGCCTGGTGCTGCCTACACCCAGCGGCGCCAGTATTCCATATTTTCCGAATTACCGTTTGGGGCCAATCGATAATCCGGGGCTGCCTTGTTCTCCGGTAGTGGCCACGAATAATTCACCTTTACCCTTGCCAGAAGGCCAAGTTTGGCCTAATCCAGCGCATGATCAACTTAGTTTTTCCCTGGTAGAAAACAGAATTAAAAGCATTAGCCTTCGTGATGCCATGGGGCGTGTTGTGAAAACGGTCAGCCTTGGTAGCAACAGTGAAGCCTATACCATGTCCGTTTCTGATCTGGCAGGCTGGCTTTATTTTTGGGTAATGGAAGATGTGAAAGGACGTAGTTTGGTGGGGAAGGTTATTATTCAATGATTTTCCTAAAAGCTTAAATGTCCTACCCCTCGTTTACTGGTGCCACTCTAAAGTAGAGATTCTGGTTCAGGTTTTCAAAGGCTGAAGGTGTTTTGTACTTGAGACTTGAGTAAGAGAAGTCAAAGTTATAACCATTGTACAAAACAAATTTCTGTGTCAGGGCCTTATTTTGATCTGACACAGAAATCTGAACACACCCGGCAGCCCACTTTCTGCAAAGTTTGCGGAACAATAATTTCTGCCGTATTTTTGTACTAAAATTCGCTTATGCAGTTCGCAGACGTCAAAAACGATATCGCTTTTCGCAAGATATTTGGTAATGAGCAGAATACGGCTCCACTAATTTCATTTCTGAATGCCTCTTTGGAATTAGAAGGAGATAGTCGGGTTGTCAGTGTGTCCATCGCCAATCCGTATCAGTTCCCGCGCATTGCGGGAGAAAAAGCGACTATCTTGGACGTCCGGGCAACCGACCAGTCGGGGCGGAAGTTCGTAGTAGAAATGCAGGTAGCCGACAAAACGGGCTTCGACAAGCGGGTGCAATATTACATCTCAAGAGACTATTCCATGCAAATAGACAAAGGCGAGGACTACCCGCTGTTAAGTCCAGCATACTTTATAGGCATATTAGACTTTCCTTTTGGTACTGACACCGACTATCATACCCGACACCTGATTTTAAATAAAAACACACAGGAGCACTTGCTGAAGGACGTTCAATTTTCTTTCATCGAATTACCCAAATTTGATAAGGAGGAGGAGGAGTTGGGAACACCTATAGATAAATGGACTTTTTTCATCAAGCATTCGGAAGAATTGCACGTCATTCCTGATTTTGCCAATGAAGATGAGGGTTTAAAAACTGCTTTTATGGAAGCGGATAAATATCAATGGACAAAGGAGGAAATAATTGCTTACGACAATGTGACTATTAAAGAGGCTGACGAAGTACAAGAGAAGTTAAAAGTCGCTGAAAAAGCTCGCGAAGAAATGATAATTGGCATGCACGAAGAAGGACTTGGTAACCAGCAAATAGCAAAAATATCCAAAAAAAGTGAAGCGGAGGTTGCCAAAATCATTGAGAATCACAAGAACAGGTAAAACACCGGGTGTGTTCAAATTTCTGTGTCAGGGCTTTGTTTTGATCTGATACAGAAATCTGAACATACCCGAATCTGCCAGTCTGATCAGAAAATCTGAACCCCCTCACCCCTTAAACAACTCCAGCGCCAGCTTCTTGCCGTTCATGTTGTGCTGGCGGGCGCGGTACAGTTTATGGGGCAGGTACGGCCGACCGTGCTTCGTCTCATGAAACGACAGGCGGCATTTCTTGCTGCAAAACAACTGCCAGGTCGTGCGCTCCAGGTAAGGCTTGCCGCACTGTTTACAAAGCTTCGCCTGCTGATATACCGGCATTTCAGGAGTTTTACTCACCTTCGGCGTTTCCTTGTCGAGTTCCTCCAGCAGGGGCGTGAGTGCCTCAAACTCCCTGATTTTTGCCCGCAGCCGGTAATTCAGCCTGTTTTCCACCGCCCACCGCAGCTCGCCGATCAGTCCGGGGCTGAATGAATAGTACCCCGGCACCACCACCTCAGTCATGCCTGAACCCTTGCGGTGTACTTCCTCAATCCCGATACTGAAAATGAAAACACCCATCGCAATCAGCGTAAACCAAGCCAGTCCGCCACCGTAACGGTCGGTGCGGACAGAAACCTCCTCGGCAGCTGTATATTCCGGAGTATCTGACCCCCTGTGGATAACTACGCAAATCGGATGCTAAGATAGTTGAATAATTTGAGTTCTTTTACTGTTTCCTTTGAGTTCGATTCGATGCGCTTTGGGAATGATTCTGTCGAGTAAGGCGTCGGCGATGGTTGGTTCTGCGAAGTATTCGTGCCATTTGGACACGGGTAATTGAGAGCAGAATATGGTGGAAGCATTTTCATATCGGTCTTCGATGATCTGAAGCAGTGCGAGTTTAACCTGCTGCGATATGGGTTGGAGTCCAAAATCATCCAGAATAATGAGATGCGCTTTTTTGATTTGGTTGAGCCATTT
>JBIPOY010000082.1:0-10112 GCA_044378705.1 Saprospiraceae bacterium | reverse complement strand
CCATTTATTTTGCCATGGCCCGGGAAGTATTAACAGACGCTCAAACGGGTTTGGCCACGGGCGTTTCTTATGTGGATACCCGGACATTGGAGGAAAAAACAGTGCGTGGCAAAATAGTAATTTTGGCTGCAAGTGCTTGTGAATCAGCGCGTTTGTTGCTCAATTCTAAGTCGACGCGTTTTCCTGAAGGCCTGGCCAACTCCTCGGGCGTTGTTGGAAAATATCTACATGATTCTACGGGCGCCTCCCGAGGTGCCATTGTGCCCTCTTTGTTTGACCGCAAACGTTACAATGAAGACGGCGTTGGGGGCTTGCATATTTATTCGCCTTGGTGGTTGGACAACAAAAAGCTGGACTTTCCCCGTGGCTACCACATCGAGTACTGGGGGGGCATGGGCATGCCGGCGTATGGCTTCGGATGGGGCATTGAAAACACGAACGGTATGTTCCCTGATCGCAATGGCCTGAAACGTGAAGCGGGCGGTTATGGCGCTTCGCTGAAAGACGACTATCGCCGATTTTACGGGTCTTATATTGGTATGGCCGGTCGGGGTGAAGCGGTTGCACGGGAAGACAACTATTGTGAGATAGACCCTGAAAAAGTGGATAAATTCGGTATTCCGGTGTTGCGTTTTAACTATACATGGTCTGATTACGAGCGATTGCAAGCCAAACACATGCACGAAACTTTCGAGCAAATTATCCACGAAATGGGCGGTATTCCCTTGGGGAATAAACCTACTGCCGAACAGGATTACGGACTAAACTTGCCGGGTGAAATCATCCACGAAGTGGGAACGGTACGCATGGGTAGCGATCCGAAGACTTCCGCACTGAACAAATGGCAGCAAGCCCACGATGTTAAAAACCTGTTTGTCGTAGATGCGGGACCATTTGTATCACAGGGCGATAAAAACTGCACCTGGACGATTCTTGCCCTGTCTATGCGGGCATCCCGCCATATAGTGGATGAACGTAAAGCCGGTAAATTATAAACCTGAAATCAAAACAGTATGAAACGTCGTGATCTCTTAAAAGGCATCAGTCTAAGTTCTTTGGGACTGGTAGGCCTGAATCCACAGGTACAGGCTGCTGAAATATTTGACCCGATTCCGACATCGGAAAAGGATAAAAAAGACCCTGTATTTGAGCAATTTGGCCGTACAGAGTACGAAAAAGTACGGGATGCCAAACTTTTCGCCGAACAATTTTTCAGCAAGCATGAGATGAAAACCATCGCTGTATTGGTAGACATCATTCTTCCCAGAGATGCCCGCTCCGGCAGTGCTTCTGATGCGGGCGTACCCGACTTTATTGAGTTTATGGCCAAAGATAAGCCGGAAATGCAAACACCTTTGCGGGGCGGCCTTACCTGGCTCGACAACCAATCAAAACGTCGTTTTGCCAATAACTTCATTGATCTGACCGACGTGGAACGCATCGCGTTGGTAGAAGATATGGCATATCCGGAACGGAAAAAATCGGGCATGAGCCAAGGAATAGCCTTTTTTAGCCTCATGCGCAACCTCACAGCGTCTGGTTTTTGGTCCAGTAAAATGGGTATTGAAGACATTGGCTACCAAGGGAATACCCCCAATCAGTGGGATGGTCCGCCGGATGACGTCGTTCGGCAATATGGCTTGTAACCTTGTAAAAGGAGGTACGGAGGGTCTTTTACTTTTCCTGCGGTTAAACCAAATGGTTATATTTTCATTGTAGTTGAATGTCTAAGTCCATAACAACCCTGACTTTTTTTCGGTATTCCACGTGGTACAGCCGTGTATGGGCTTTTTTCCAGATGCAATTGGCCCATGCACACCTCCGCTCGGTGGAGGGGTTGTCTTTTTATAAACTCATGGGCAGTGGCCGTGCATTGGGCTTTAATCCTGCGCCGGATTGGAGTGTATATGCCCTGTTGGCCGTTTGGGACAATGAAGCCTCTGCCCTTCATTTTTGGACCAATTCAGACTTTTCACGCCGCTATCGTTCCAACAGCCATGAACAATGGGTGCTGTTTATGAAAGCAATTGCCGTCAAGGGCCTTTGGTCCGGTGGAAACCCTTTCGATACGTCCACAAACCTCGATGATGCCAATCCGCTGATTGCTGTCATTACCCGTGCCACCATTCGCCCGCGCAGACTGCTTGATTTTTGGCGGTATGTTCCCACGTCTCAGAAACCCATCGTTGAAGGTTGTGACGGATTGATTTTTACAAAGGGGATAGGGGAGGTGCCACTGCTACAAATGGCAACCTTCAGTCTCTGGAAAGATTTTGGTGCGTTGAAAAAATTTGCCTACCAAACCCCGGAACACCGTGTCGCCATCGAAAAAACCAAGCAACTCGATTGGTATAAAGAGGAGATGTTTGCCCGTTTCCAACCCTACCATTCGCAAGGAACGTGGGGCGGCAAAGTTCCATTGGAGGGTTATCTTGGGTCAGACAGCGAACTTCCTACGTAAAAAACGTGTCATGACATGCAACAGCGAACGCAAAAATAGTCGTTTTGGAAAACTACTGATGATGCGCAACTCTTCAAGAAGTGTGGTCTCTTCATCCAGAAAAGAAAAAATTTGCTGCACCTTGTTTTTGAAGTACATGGTGTGAAAAATACTTGGCCCCAGATGGTTGTGGCGGTTGAGTACATCGAGCAATACAGCATCGTACATCCGAAAACGGGGCGAAATAATCCCGGAGGTTGCCGTCCGACCCGCTTTTATATTTTCGGTGATTTTGCGCGCATTGCGCTCACAGTTTTTAAACGAGTAGCCGCTGGAGGGTTTGACCCAGCCGCCGCCTGTTCCGATTCGAATATGCGCGCCTCGGGAGTGTTTCTCAAAAGGAAAATCACTCATGGGTATTACCCCGTATTCGGACTCGACGACCTCGAATTCTTCAATATGCCATATTTCCTTTAAATAGCGCTTTAACATGTACGTATAATCTTCATCCTCGATGAGCGCCGGGGTAAACAAGGTGAATTCTACCAATGCCTCCCGCGCATTCAGCGGCAATACATAGGTAAAACTGGTGGAGTCCTTCCATTGTAGTCGGTAATCCATCATGTTAAATCGATCGGCATCAAAGCAGTCTTCCGGTGTTCGAATAACCCATCCCTTGAAATGTTGCAGCAAGCGGGTGTACTGGTCCTGTTGAAAGAATGCTTCCGGGATACGACTGTCGAAAACATATTCTGCGGTGTACTGCCCCCCGCTGCAGGCAATGTGACATGGACTGCCGGTTTCCACCGATAAAACCGCATCTTGTTGCCAAGTAAATTGTGGATGGGCAGCAAGTGCTTTTTTAGCAAAGGCATAAAAATCAATGCCCCGCAACATTTTATATTGGTAAGGAGCCAAGTGCAAGGGAAGGGCGTCTCCCATACAAAAAAAATCGCCATTTGCCCAAGTATGCCGGAGCAAATGGTCCCATTTCCCAACCCCTTTTTCCCAAAAGCACCAAGTCCTGTCGTTTTGCTCTTTGGAATCTTTTTCGAGGATGAGGATTTTTTTTTGACGAAAAAACGGATCGCCCCGCATGTTCAGTGCAAGATGTAACCCGGCTGCACCAGCCCCAATGATGGCGATGTCAAAGGTAGAGGAGGACATAACAAAACCCAAAGAAAATGAATTGTGAAATCAAATGATGCGCCGGGAGCGCGTTTATTGCCCGTGGAATCCTGTTGTGTACCAACAATTGAAAGCCTAACCCAACGACAAACCATGTCACATAGTTCTGCAATGGCGCAAACCCCGCATCCCAATACCAAAACCCCAGCAGTGGTGCAACAGGCTCGATCAACACATCCAGCAACACCATCAGCAAGGCCCCCAATAAACTCGCTTTCCATTTTTCATGAAACACCACCTGGCTGCAATAGGCAGTCAAAAACGTAGTCATCATCCAGTTGACGCCGATCAGCAACGGTACCCCGAGTAGGGTAGGACCCAAGTTGACCCCATACTGGTATTCCCCAAACAACAATCCGTACTGCACCCCCAGCGTCTCGGCCAGCATGCCTCCGAGGAATACGACAGCCCATGTTGCAACACCCTGCCAGGTGCGTTGAGGCGGAAAATTCCACAGCAACAATCCGGCGCCCATCAGCAAGTTGAACGGCGTCTTGGGCAAAAACCAGTCGGCCATGCCTTGGGCAATACCGATTATTCCAGAAATGGTGACCAGCCAAATTAAAAAAACAGAGAAAAGGCCCTTGTTCGAAGTAGGAAGAATATAGCTGTAAAGTCTCATGCTTGATGCCGGATTAAGTTCGCGGTGATCTTTGCGGAAAGCAGGCAAAGTGGAATGCCCCCGCCTGGATGAACGGACCCGCCGCAATAATACAAGTTTTTTATTTTTCCGGAGAAATTGGGGTGCCGTAAAAACGCTGCAAAGGTAGAGTTGCTCGCGGCTCCGTACAAAGCTCCGCGGTGTGAACTTGTCTTATGTTCAATCATGGGCGGTGTCAGGATATCTTCCACTTCGATCAGCGACGCAAGATCAACCCCTAAAACGCGGTTTATTTTTCGAATGACATTCTCCCGGGTTTGCGCAACCATCGTGTCCCAATCTTGTCCATAATCACCCGGGGCATTGATCATCACAAACCAGTTCTCGCAACCATCCGGGGCATCGTCCGGCTTTTCCTTGCTGGTAATATTGATGTAAACGGTCGGGTCGTGGAAGATCTCTTGCTTTTCAAAAATATATTTAAATTCCTGCTCATAGTCGGCGCTAAACAGGATATTGTGCAAATCCAAACCGGGAAATGAATGCCTGATACCCCAATAAAAAATAACGGCCGAACTGGATCTCTCTTGCCTCAAGGTGCGCTCAGGATGAACTTGATCCGGAAGTAATTTTTTATAGGTTGAAAAAACATCCATATTCGACACCACCACATCGGCCAAATGGGTTCCGGAAGCTGTTTCAATGCCTATTGCCTGCTTGTTTTTGACTATAATTTTCTCTACACGCTCCCCAAAATGAAATTGAACACCTTGTTCCTGCGCTAAATTAAAAAGGCTCATGGTAATGCTGTGCATGCCACCTTTGGGAAAATAAGTACCAATATACATTTCCAAGTGGGGGATCATAGACATGATACCCGGCGTCTGATAGGGCGATGAGCCGTTGTACGTGGCGTATCGGTTGAAAAGTTGAACCAAATGCGGCGCTTTCAGTTGTGCTAGGTTGACACCATGCAGGGTATCCAGGATGTTCAAACGGTGGATATTCGCGATGGCTTTGAGTGTATCGGCCGATAAGTAGGTACTGATTTTGTGCAAGGATTTTTCCAGAAACAGCGGTGCGGTGAGTTCGTATTTTTTTTGACCATTGTCTAAATACGCCTTGATAAGCTCTGCATCGGCGCCAAAGGTGGCAGCAGCTTCGCGGGTGAAGGTTGACTGATCGGCACTGGCTTGGAAACGCATGCCATCTTCCCAAAAATAATGGCATAGAATTTCTTTTCGGTCGTATTCAAAATATTGCGCTGGCGGCAACCCAAACAACTCAAACAGTTCGGTGACAAACGCTGGCATGGTAAACAGCGAAGGCCCGGCATCAAACCGATAGCCACCGATTTCAAAAGCGTGCAGTTTACCTCCGGGATAATCATTGGCTTCCCATACGGCAACGTCCATACCAGCAGCGCGAAGCCGCAAAGCTGTGGCAATACCGGCAATTCCGGATCCGACAATAATGGCTGATGTCATGGTATTAATGGTCTAGTGTGTAGTTTGGTAACTACACAATGCAAATTACGGAAAATGGTTCTGCAAAACCTCAAAATCTCTTTCACCACAAGTTTGACTAGGGTTGTATCTTTTTAGCCCTACAAATAGGCGTTGCTATGGCCCGTATGATTGCTTAATAACTTGTAGCTTTGTACCATCAACCACCAACGCTTTTTCTTCCACATCGCCTTCAATGGGCTTAACTATCATGGCTGGCAGCGGCAAGTATCCTCCGTTGGGGTGCAGGAGGTGGTAGAAGCCGTGTTTAAAAAGGTCTTAAAAACCCCCGTTGCCATCAATGGTTGTGGTCGCACCGATGCCCAGGTTCATGCGAGCCAGTTTGTTTTTCATGCAGATTTGCCCGCCCCTTTGCACCCCGAGTTGTTGTTTCGGCTCAACCGAACGTTGCCCCCTGATATTACCATTTTTGATATCATCCCGGTAAACGACCGGGCCCATGCACGTTTTGATGCTGTACAGCGCACCTATGATTATTTTATTCATACGTCTAAAGATCCTTTCCTACACGGCCTCAGTGCCTTGTATGCCCTGCCAAACCTTGACCTGACCAGCATGAAAGCGGCGGTTCAGTTGTTGTCAAAATACGATGATTATTACGCGTTTTGCAAGTCGCCGGCCAGTTTTGAGCACACCATTTGTCGGGTTACGGCGGCCCATTTGTGGGTAGATAAAAGCGGTGAAAGGTTGCGGTTTCAAGTTACTTCAAACCGGTTTCTGACCGGTATGATCCGTATTATTGTGGGACGATTGTTGGAAATTGGCGCCGGAAGGATGCGTGTAGAGGATTTTGAACATCATTTGAGGAACAAAGAAACTCCACGGATTATCACCGGTGCACACCCCCAAGGGCTTTATTTGTCAAAAATAGTGTATCCATACGTAGATTTGCCCCAACGTACTGAATTTGCCGCTATTTTTCAATACGAACAACAAGACTATTGGTTGGAAACATAGCACAAGTCGGCTTTTGAGCCACCCACTTTACCAATGAAGTAGTAACTTTTGATTCATAAACAATTACGCGTAATGAAACGACTATTTACCTTCCTCCTAGGCACCTCGCTTGTTTCCGGGGTGTTTGCCCAAGAGCAAAAGATTGGTTTTTCTGCTGAAATACTAAAAACTGTCGGCATCCGCAACATCGGCCCCGGCGCCATGTCGGGCCGTATCACCGCCCTTGCCGTGGACCCTACACACCCTGCGGTGATGTATGCGGGAGCTGCTTCCGGCGGTGTTTGGCGCAGTACAAGTGGTGGCACCAACTGGCAGCCGATATTCGACAAAGCCCCAACCCAAAGCGTCGGTTCCATCGCCGTGAATCCGCGCAACCCCGACGAAATCTGGGTGGGCACGGGTGAGGGGAATCCCCGCAATTCCCAAAATTTTGGCGTTGGAATATTTAAAACCATCAATGGCGGGAAAGACTGGGTGTGCATGGGCTTACAACAAACCCGCACCATCCACCGCATCGTGTTGCACCGCGACAACCCCGATATCGTGTTCGCGGCATCTTTGGGGTCCAGCTATGGACCCACCGAGGATAGGGGTGTTTTCAAAAGCATAGACGGCGGAAAAACCTGGAAAAAGACCCTGTTTGTGAATGATTTAACGGGTTGTGCTGATCTGGTGGCGGATCCCCAAAATCCCAACAAACTGTTTGCCGCGATGTGGGAGTATCGCCGCTGGCCCTGGTTTTTCAAATCCGGTGGAAAGGGTTCCGGGCTTTACGTGAGCTATGACGCCGGGGAAACGTGGGAAAAACGGACCGAAAAAGACGGGCTGCCCGAGGGCGAACTCGGTCGTATCGGACTGGCAGTCGCTAAAAGCAACCCTGCGGTGGTGTATGCACTCGTCGAGGCAAAGGAAAATGCCCTCTATAAAAGCACCAATGGCGGAAAAAATTGGCAGAAAATGGCCACAAAAGGCATGGGTGATCGCCCCTTTTATTACTCAGATATATACGTTGACCCAGTCAATGAAAATCGTGTGTATTCCATTTTTACCTTTATTTCGAAAAGCGAAGACGGCGGAAAAAATTTTGAAACATGGGCGGGTTGGCACATCCACCCCGATCACCACGCTTTTTGGATCAGTCCGGACAACCCCAACTACATCATCAACGGAAATGACGGAGGGCTCAACATTACCCTGGATGGTGGAAAAACCTGGCGTTATGCCGAAAATATTCCTGTCGGACAGTTTTACCACGTGGAAACAGACAACGAATGGCCGTACAACGTGTATGGTGGATTGCAAGACAATGGCTCTTGGGCCGGACCTTCCGCAGTGTGGCGCTCCGGTGGTATCCGAAATTCCGACTGGCAAGAGGTGAATTTCGGTGACGGATTCGAAACAATACCCCAACAAGACAATCCACGGTATGTTTTTTCAGAATCCCAAGGCGGAGAATTAAGCCGTACAGACAGAAAAACAGGCGAAAGCCAGTTTATAAAACCATTACACCCCGACGGAAAAACAGACTTGAGGTTCAACTGGAATACCGCGCTCTCACAGGATCCTTTCAATCCGCATGGTATTTATCTAGGGTCTCAATTCGTCCATTATTCCAATGATTTGGGCCAAAATTGGCAAATAATTAGCCCCGACCTCACCACCAATGATACGTCTAAAATGCACCAAGACATCTCCGGTGGTTTGACCTATGATGCCACCAACGCTGAAAATCATTGCACGATCATCGCCATCAACCCCTCCCCGGTAGAATCCGGCGTGGTTTGGGCGGGTACCGACGATGGACAGGTACAACTTACCCGCGATGGCGGAAAAACCTGGGAAAATTTCGGCGCCAAACTTCCCAATGCACCCAAAAACGCCTGGATTCCTGCCCTCGAAGCATCGCCCACAAACCCAGGAGAAGTTTTTGTGGTCATGAACAATTACCGCCAAAACGACTTTGAACCGTATCTATACCACACACTAGACTACGGGAAAAAATGGAAAAGATTGGCATCCCCTAAAAATCTCTCCTCCTCCAGTCCGGATGGCGGCGGTAATTTCTGTCTTTCCATGGTGCAGGATCCGGAAGTGTCTGCACTGCTGTTTCTCGGTACGGATCAAGGTCTTTATGTATCCATTGATTACGGCGAAACCTGGGTGAAATGGCCAGGCGAGACCTTCCCATCTGTCCCGGTGTACGACCTGAAATTACAACAGCGCGATGGCGACTTGGTGCTGGCTACTTTTGGCCGCGCCATCTGGGTACTCGACAATCTTTCCAAATTGCGCGATTTGGCGCGATCCGGAGGATCTGTACTGGATCAGCCATTCAAACTGTTTCCGGCGCAACCGGGTATTCTGGCCGAATACCGCTCCTTTGACGGCCCCCGCTTCGCCGTGGATGCTACCTATGAGGGAGAAAACAAAGGTACTTCCATTCAAATTCCTGTTTGGGTGAAACCGGGATTGCAAAAAACAGCCACGAAAGACACAGCCACGAAAGATGTAGCCACCAAGGAAAAAGGCAACGGCAAGGGCAAAGACTCAAAGGATGACAAGAAAAAAGAAAAAGCATCCGTTGTTGTATTGTCGGTGAAGGGCGATACACTCCGCACCTTTAAAACTGAACTGGACTCAGCTTTTAATTCAAAAATTGGTTGGGGAATGGATACGAAAGGGGTGCTTTTTCCAAGAAAAGGCGATCCGTCACCAGATCAGGAGGAACCGGGAGGAGGTCCACAGGTGCTGCCCGGCGATTATTGGGTCAAAGTCAAATACTTGCAATGGACCGATTCTATGCTGGTTCAAGTATTGGACGACCCTCGCTTGCATATCTCCAGCGCTGATCGAAACGCAAAAAATGCCGCCCTGCGCGAAGTTTACCAAGTGGTAGAAAGGAGCACCAAGGCCTACAACCGGCTGAAAGAGGCTGAAAAGACGATAGCATTGGTCGAAAGTCAGTGGGCCAATGTGCAGGATAGTACTAAAAAAGAGGCCCTCAAGTTGGGTGTTGCACTGAAAGATTCCATTGCAGTGCTCAAAGATCAATTCTTCCAACACAAAGAGGAAAAGGGAATAAAGCGTGGGGCCGACAACTTGAACGCAAAGTTGTACAACGCACTTGGGTATATTGGAGGGAATATGGGCGCCCCCAGTAGCACCACGAAAACGGCCATGGCCACGGCAAAAACAGCATCGGATGCCCTCATCAACAACATCAATACGCTGCTCGAAACCCCTTGGGACAACTATCGGGCCAGAGTAGAAGCCATTCAATACTCACTTTTTAAGGAATATAAACGACTTTAAACGGCATAACTTGAAATGTAACTGGTTAGGTGGCACGCTGTCTGGCCCAAAAAGGCCCATTTTCCGCCATACTGCGCAGATTTTTTTG
>JBIPOY010000404.1:0-3480 GCA_044378705.1 Saprospiraceae bacterium | reverse complement strand
GCGCTTACTTCAGGATATTGTACGACCACAGACAACCTATCGGAAACGGGTTGGAACGTACCAACCAATAGTGCGTTGGCCACAAAGGGTCCATCGCCATTGCTGGTACTGATACCACCAACAGATTTACTGATGGTGGTACCGGCTACCAAAAATCGCACCGTTTGGCCAACGTCACTGCGTCCCACAAATTCTCCCCGAATGCGGGCTTGGCTTCCAACCACGGCATTGGGGAAGGTAAAATCATAGGATTTTTCGCGGCTTTGGTAAAAATAATCGCCAAACCACCGCTTTCCTGAGCCCTGGGTGGAAGAGTTAAAATTGAGCAGGTTGGTTTTTTCATCTTCAATGCGAGCGAAGTCATCAAATTCCTCTGTCACATAGGTTGCCGCTACATTGGGTTGCTCTGTCATCCGGAGTCCGGTGCCGGCGCCGGTTTTCAGAAAATACCACGCGTGGTTGTCGTATAGGTTTACGCGGGTGGTGAGTGTAGGGTCGGTGGCGCTGGCGCGGTATTGCATGGGCCTTGGCCCCACCGCGTAGAACAGAATATAATCACCCGGATCAAATTTTCCATCGTTTTCACCCACCACCTGAATGGCATTTTCCAGCAAGTCGTCAGGGCGGGCATCGCTGTTTTTTTCAGGCAGCATAGCGCCGCCATTTCCAAAAATCCGGATGGTTCGAGGGTCGAGGTTGTCAATTCCGTTGATGCCGAGTTCATTTTTCAGGTAGGCATAGTCCAATTTGTACACCCCGGTTTGAGATACGCCAAATTTGTACACCTCGCCTGTGCTCAGGGCGGAATTGAAGGTAAAGGGACCTCCGCGGTCGTCGGAGACCGTGGGAGAAACCGGCTCCGGCTCTACCCTAACCACGAGTTTGAACGATAGTGCCCGCTCAAAAGTGTTGCCAACTTTGCGTACAGGCACCACCTTTACCCGGCCGAAAAAGCTATTTTTTTCTTGCTCTACGCGGGTACTCACGACAATATTGTCGGTGAGTAAGCTGTCTTCAGGCAATTTTTTTTTAGCCAAGAGGGCCCATTCTACGGATACTATTTCTACGGAGATACGGGATTTGCCGGCAATCGCGAATCGTTCAGAGAAAACAGGAATTGTGAGAGCTTCATCGCCGTAGGAGCACCCTTCAAATTTCCATACTTCGATAGGGTCGCCGTTGGAAAGCGTCCATTGCGCAGGAGCGTCTGCCCAAACGAGGGCGCGCTCAAGGTTGAAGGTGTTTTGCCCTTGCAGGCCAACAATACACCAAAACAGGAAGGGTACAAGCAGCGGTATTTTCATGACGGTATTTTGATTTTTTGCAATAACTTAGGTGGTGGCGTGTGAGACAAAAAAGTCGCCATTTTTTATCATATTTTACGTATTTTTCTGACTGCCGTATTGCTACGGTCAGAAAAATACGCGAAATATGGCGGAAAAAAAGCCTTTTTGGGCTACGTAGCGTGTCACCCAACTGTTTACGATTATAAAACACGATTCATTGGCGCAAACGGCGGAAGGCAGGTTGCCTTCCTGTTGCTTCTACCAAAAAACAAACTTTTAGACGCGCCGCGACCGTGAGAAAAATATACACATCACCCGCAAAATTGTTTTACGAGGATGGGAGGGTAAGTAAAAGCTATATTGCACCGCCCACCGGGAAAATAAACACCAAACACTAGGGCAAATATACTGGCAAATTACCGCATACCACGCGCATACAGTGGTTCGCAGGTTATAAAAGTTCATTACTTTCAGGAGCCGTACGGCTTTGTCCGGGCTAAAGTCCGTACTTGTCTATTAAGTAAATCAGCGCTGCCATACTCCCGGCGCCCAGCTCCAGTTCCCGCTTGTGCACTTTGTCAAATGTGTCATCTGCGGTGTGGTGAAAATCAAAATATCGTTGGGAGTCTGGTGCGTAGCCACTCAGCAAGGCTTTGGTACCTTTGAGCGGACCGATATCGGCACCGGAGCCTCCTTTTGAAAGCTTGAGTCCATAGGGGTCAAACAGCGTTTGAAATGTCACCACTTTTTCATAGAATTTTGAAAAAACAGAGGGGTCTCCATCAAAAGTAAAACCGCGGGGTGTAAAGCCTCCGGCGTCTGTTTCGATGGCACACAGGTGTTCTTCGCCTTTTCGAATGGCTTCGGCGGCATAAACTTTGCCTCCGCGCAGGCCATTTTCTTCATTCATAAACAGCACACAGCGAACAGTGTGGCGTGGCCGGTATCCTGTTTGCAGGAGAATGCGCAGCACGTCCATGCTTTGTACCACCCCGGCGCCATCGTCGTGGGCGCCCTCTCCTACATCCCAACTGTCGAGGTGGCCACCAACGATGATATAGGTCTCAGGGCGTTCTGTACCCCTGATTTCGCCGATGACATTAAAAGAGGGTACATCGGGTAGGGTTTGACAGAAAAGTTTCATAGAAACCAAGGTCTTGGGGTTGTCTTGGAGGGTTTTTGATAACTTTTCAGCTGCGATGGTGCTGATGGCGGCGGCCGGAATCAAGGCATAGGCCGAGTCATAGTGGAGCGTTCCGGTGTGTGGAAAGTCATCTATTCGAAGGTTTACGCTGCGGACCAACACCCCTATGGCGCCATATTTGGCGGCACGGGATGCGCCATCTACCCGTTGGTCAACGCAACCGCCATAGGCCTCGAAGGTGCGAATTTTGGTCGGATCCATCGGCCGATTGTAAAACACAATTTTACCCCGCAATTGCAGCGCTCCAAGTTGTGCGAGGTCATCCCAATTTTTTATTTCTACCACTTCGGCCTGAATACCGGCAGCCGGGGTGCCAACAGAACCTCCCAAGGCCAAGGCCGCTAGTTTGCCCGCACCCAGTATCTTTACCTCTTCGGCCTTGCCACGCACCCAATGGGGTACCATACAGGGTTGTAGCCAAACAGAATCTAAGTGCATGGTATCGAGGACCGATTTTGTCCAAGTCACGGCTTTTTCTGCGCCCATACTGCCACTGATCCGGTGGCCAATGTTTTTGGTTAGGGTTTCAAGCCACGCATAACAGCGCCCGTCTGTGAGTACCTGATCATAAATTTTATCCACTGCAGCAGCATCATTGCCCGGTTCGGGTGTTTGAGCGCTTGCGACACTTAGTGTACAAACAAGAATAAGGGTAAAGTACCCGTTGCGCCACAGCGGCGCAGAAACATTCACATGAACCATTTTTTCGATTTGATAAAATTATGTTTCAAAATAGCAGAAATAATGCATTTAAACAAGGTTTATATACTTTGTTTAAATAAATATTCGAAATATTGTTTTACGCTGTATCGCAATGCTAAAGTGTTAAAATTGCTATTTCTCGTTTGTTAAAAATTTTTTTTTAAAAAAAACAAGACTGTTCTTGTAAAAACTACACCAAGCAATTTTACCTTTGTATCCGGATAAGCGATTTATCTTAAAGAAAATTTGGTTTTATTTGGTTAGGGCTGAGGTAGTGCTGTGGTGGCA
>JBIPOY010000403.1:0-3517 GCA_044378705.1 Saprospiraceae bacterium | reverse complement strand
ATGGGGTTGTGCTGGTTGTACCGGAAAGCTACACGGGTCTCGTGATCATGTTGGTCTTGCCGGCAACCATTCAAAAGGATCAGTAGGAAGAGTGTGCAGATTTGTTTCATGGGAGATGGAAGGTCGTTCGACAACTGTTGACTCAGTAGAAGGCGTGGTGATTTTCAACGGTAAAAATAGGAATTCGCCCAAACCATTTTGGCGTTTACAAAAAAAGAGCTGTCTCCGATGGGAAACAGCTCTTGAATAAAGAGGCTATGTATTGATTACTTGGGTGATACGTCTTTGAATGTTGGCGCATGATCTGTCATTTTTTGCTTTTTGGCAAATCGGTAGGTAACGCCCAAATTGATCAGATAATCGGCAAAAGCAGCATCTCCGTGGCGAATTCCCAATGGATCTGCCAGATCAGAAACACTTTTTACCCGGTTGCGGTAGAGGGCGTATGGCACGCTCAAGTTGAACGTGAATGAATTGAGTTGGTAGGAGACGCCTGGTTCAGCAGAAATGATGTACCCCGGGCGCCGGAAACCCCAATCTTTACCAATAACATCTTTGGCCGGAACGCCCTCTGCACGAATACCCAGTGCCAGTACAAGGCCATGGGAAGGCCAAATGACGTAGTTCGCACCAACTCGGCAAGCGAACTGGTCTGCAACGGAGTGAAATTGTGTGATGGAGTCTGCCAAACTTGCCGGCGCGGTTGTACGGGTTTGGGCACTGTTGGTTTCTTTTGGATTGGACATGTAGAAACCATTGATATACAACGACATACGTTTTGACAAAACGGAGTAGCCTTGTACCTCCAATGTCACACCTACCCCTCTATCTCCCAGCTGGATGGACTGGTCCACTGCTTTTATGATGGTGGTATCTGTTTTTTCTTTGGTGAGTTTATGAAATCCGCCTTGAACATTGGCGTTGCCCGTGGGAAGTTTGAGCCCCAGTCCCATGGCGATGTTTGTTTTTTCATGTTTGTTTGGATTGAGTAACCAATAGGAACCCGACAGACGCAGATCCCCGATCCCTTGAGCGCTTGTATGAAAACGGAGTTGTTGCGGATTGGCAGTAAGGCTGTTTCCGTAGTGCTCATACAGCGAAGATCGGTCGTAAGAAATCAAGGGTAGGCTGGCCGATACCGACAAGCGTTTGGTGAGGGCATGGCTCAGGCTAAGATCAACGGAGTTTGCGGTATTGATTACCTGCGTGCCCAATTCGACGCGTTCTTTTTGTTCAGAATCTCCTCTAAAGTGTTTGTATGACTCAAAGTACCGGTATAAAATACCCACTTGCCAGTCACCCTTGTTCATCAAAAAAGAGCCATTACCGGCATTGGATGCCCCACATCCCATGGGGCGAACGGCAACGCATCCTTGCGCAGCGCCAACGGTGGGCAATAAAAAGAATATTCCGATTGGGAAAAGTAACAATGTAAAGTAATGTTTCAGCATGATACACAGAGGTTTGATAGAATGATGTTGAAAGAAATACAAGACAGCAAAGATGTCGAGAACGTGCTTGGTTGCTTCGTAACGGCGATCAAAGGTCGTTTCAAACCTCGAGGTAACTTCTTAGAAACTCTTTAGAATTGGTGTGTAGGGGGTAGGCTCACGGTGGGCGAATTCGGTTTTCAGTAGCGCAAGATTGACCGGGACAACGCCAGGAAATTCGCATACCTGCCCACCGGCCAGATTGGAAAGTTGTGCTACTACCGGCAGATCAAGGCCTGCTGCCAGCGCCATGGTTGCGATGCTGATCACAGTGTCGCCGGCGCCACTCACGTCGGCAATCCTCCGTGTTATGGTGGGGTAAAGGCTACCCGAGGTATTGCCTTTCAGAAAAAGGCCTTTTTCTGAAAGCGTCAGCATGGTGAATTTGTTTTCAAGTTTTTCAGTCAGAAAAACGGCAGCACTTTCCAGTGATTCCAAGGATGTAACAATGGGGAATGGAGAACTTTCCCGCACTTCTTTTAGGTTTGGTTTAAACAGATCGACCCCTCGATAGGCGAAAAAATTCGCTTTTTTAGGGTCAACAGCCGTAAAAATGCCCTTGGATGTAGCCAGGGTAAGGACGGAGGATATCAGTTGTGCTGTCAAAACGCCTTTGTTGTAATCCTGTAGAATGATGGCCTCTACCGGGTAATTATCCAGAAGTTGCTCTAACTTCTGTAGCAACTGTTGGCTGTCTTCTTCTTCAAGATCGTGGGTGTCTTCGTGGTCAATTCGGAGCATTTGTTGTGAATTGCCCAAAATACGAGTTTTCAAGGTCGTTTTTCGGGTGTCTGAAAGCAGGATTCCTTCATTTGAAATACCGTTGGCCGGAAGTATTTCGGCCCATAATTTCTGTCCGATGGTATCATTGCCAACCACGCTGCACAACAATGGAATACCCCCCAAGGCTTGTACATTCAGGGCGACATTGGCGGCGCCCCCCAAGCGGTCTTCTGTTGATTGGTGCAGGACTACGGGAACAGGGGCCTCGGGAGAAATCCGACTCACGGAGCCCATTAAGTATCGGTCTATCATCACATCCCCGACAATGACGATGTGCTGGTGTTGAAATTTATGGAATATTTCGCTTGGGAGCATGGATTGCCGTGTTTTGAACGTTGAATGGCTGCTAAAACGGGCTTTTTAGGGCCAGACAGCGTGGTGCCTGATACGTTATCATAAAAATAACTTCCGGTGGGTTAACGGCGGCAAAGTTATAGCAGTTTTTGATGTAGTTTTGCGCTTACTTTCAGACAATCCGGACGCTATTTGATTGTCGCCTCTAATTGTGAAAATGTTTGCCATGATTGCCAAGACACTAGCCGAATATCAAGCCGAAGGCCAAAGCCCAGAGATTCTTTTTTGGGTTGGCTGTGCCGGCAGTTTTGATGCCAGAGCCCAAAAGGTGACACGCACTGTATGTGAAATTCTGACCCATGCCGGTGTTGCTTTCGCCATACTTGGCAATGAAGAGCGTTGTACCGGTGACCCCGCGCGCCGTGCCGGCAATGAGTTTCTTTTTCAGATGACCGCTGCCATGAACATTGAAACACTCAATATGTATGGTGTAAAAAAAATTGTAGCCGCTTGCCCGCACTGTTTCAACGTTCTAAAAAATGAATATCCGGAATTGGGGGGCAACTATGAGGTGGTGCACCATACCCAGCTCATCCAAGAACTGATTCTGGAGGGGAAGCTTACCATAAAAGAAGGGGGATCTTTTAAGGGTCAGCGTATTACGTATCACGATTCCTGTTATTTGGGACGTGCCAACGAGGTGTACGAAGCACCGCGTGCCCTCCTTGAAGCATTGGATGTAGATCTGGTAGAAATGAAACGATCCCGTAAGCAGGGGCTTTGTTGTGGCGCAGGAGGCGCCCAAATGTGGAAAGAAGACGAGCCGGGCGACAAACGTATCAACCTTGAGCGTGTGGAAGAGGCTCTTGGGACAGAACCGAGCGTCATTGCCGCCAACTGTCCTTTTTGCATCACAATGCTACAGGACGGCCTCAAAGCCAAAGCACAAA
>JBIPOY010000402.1:0-3521 GCA_044378705.1 Saprospiraceae bacterium | reverse complement strand
AAAATCTACATCGCGTTGAGGCGCTTGTCGGCCATGATAGGGCACAAGTTTTACATATTGTTCGTACCCGTCTTTGCCTTTTTCGAGATGAAAAAGAAAAGAATTTTGCATAAACCACTCCGTATCAAACGAATAAGGCGTTGTCCGACCCTCCTTTTCGGCCGTTTTTTTTATGTATTCCAGCACCGTGAATGTATCACTGTCGTGAAACCATTCAAAAGAGCCGTGGAGGCGTAGGGTTCGAATATTGTTGATGAAACACAACACCAACAGAGGCGACAGGAGTATCCAGACACTTTTTCGACCGAAACGTTCCGATATCCATGCCGCTGAAACACTCAGTGAGAGCGCAAATAGCGGCCAGTAGAACAACGCCAATCTGGATTGCAAGTAGGGTGTTTGGGTAAAATGCACTTGCAAAACATTGACTACCCCTGCCCCAATCAACAACAACACAAACAAGATACGTGGATCTGTTTTTATCCGAAAACCCTGCTTCCACCAACGCCAAATGACGACAATTCCCATGGAAAAGACACCCAACAAAACAAACCAAGTAAGGGCGGTATCTGAATCGTTGCCAAGATAGGCATTGGCGTGTATGGCGGCCCTGACAGATCGCTGAACGGAATCAAAATACGTACCCAAGGCATCCCAATGCAAAATTTCCGCATCTTTACTCAATCTTTGGAGGGGCGTCAACCACAGCAATAAAAAGACCGTAAGCGTAACGATAGCAGGTTTTGATTGTTTCCAAAAATCGGATACAGACGAATTTATCTGCCAGGCACCAAGCAACATAAAAAAAGCGAACGGGGCAAAAAATATCAGCAGGGTGAAATTTGCATAAACGGACAAACCGCCCAGTAAAAAAGCTGTTCGCAAAATTTTGCTGTCATTCGTATCAAAAAAACGCCAAGCAAACCAAAGTGCCGCCGTCATGAGCCCCACAGCAAGTCCGTACCCCCGTGCAAAAGAGAAAAATTCAAGCAGGTAGGGGTTGCCAAAGAGCATGAGCATCGCAAAAATGCGGATCCATGATTGGTCTGACAATTTTCGGACCAAACGCCCGGAAGCCCATGCGTACAAAAAGCCGCCCATCAACACCGGTATCCGTACCACCAAATGATGCCACCCAAAAATACCCGTGAAGATTTTGATCAATATGGTATTGAGGATATGGTTGTTGGGGTTCGCTTCCCGCTGATAGGTAAGGGTATCAAACACCAAGCGGGGCACATGGTTGATGGCTGTGGCCGATTCATCCACCGTAATGGGCAACAACCAAGCTCGAAGTAGGATGTAAAGGCAAAAAGCTGCGGAAATACCACCCAAAAGCCAGTTTTCAATTTTCTGATTCATGTTGCGAAGATAAATGGCCAATACCGTACCAAGATTATTTAACCACCGTCATTTTCATAACATTCGATTGATAAAGGTCATTCCGAATCAAGTAGGTATAGATCCCGGGCGCGAGGTGGCGTATGTCGAAGGTGGTATTGTTTTCAGCGTTAAGATTGATGTTTTTTTCGGCGACTACTTTTCCCGTAATATTAAAAATCAACAATTTTGAGTTTTCTCCGGCAATATTACCCGCTGAACGCCACTGAAAGACCGTACTTCCGGAAGCTGGGTTGGGCTCATTTTGAAATAGATTGAACACGGGAAGTACAATGTCATTGCTCCGTGAAGTTGGCAGTGCATAATTGATGCGTACATCATCAAAATAAAACCCATCGGCCTCTATGGCGCCATCCGAACCGAATATAAAATCAATTTGAACTGTTTGGCCGATAAAGTCGGCAAGGTCCATCGTTTCCTCAACCCAAATCGCTTGTTTACCGTCAAAAACAGGACCGTAAGCCTGGGTATTAAGTCCCGTTTCCGTGTAGTAACCACAAAGTGGTTTTGAAAAATTATTGCTGCCCAACCCCATCACTTGCACATAATCATAGTCTTCCTCGATGTCCCATTTGGCAAAAAAAGTCAATTGAGCTGCTGTTGCATTGGGTGGAATGAATTGTGGCGCAACCAAATGGCATATTTTGTTTGTTTCAGGTTGATAAAGACTGTTGGGGGAATCCGTCATACACTTGGCGGGAGAAAAGTAGGTTTCATTGGTGATCGACCAGTTTCCATTCCAGTTGACGGCATTGTTGAGATCGTCCTGGAGGGCAACAGTTGTCTCTTGAGATGGGTCTAATCCAAATATTTTCCGGAGCGTATCTGTTTTTACCCAAAATCCGTTGTCTGTTTTCAAAAGAAAAACGAGTTCATCGCCCAGTGAAACGGTTGGTGCAAGGGCGTAAGAAAAAGTTAGCACTGACTTTGTTAGGTTGGCCACGTTCAACGATTGAGCGGATGAAACGGCACTGATATTACTGGAAAATGGGCTCAAAGAGATGTTAATCGGTCCATCCAACAGTCCATAACGGGCAACTTCAATATTGATATCCCCATTGAGGACCGTCCATGTAGCACCACTCAGGTCTTTAGCATCTGCATATCGCAGGGCGGAGTAGGCCATAGACAAGTTCTGCCAAAGATTGGCTTTGTTGAGGCCGTCAATTTCGCTGGGCATGGGCCAAAAACCGGTGGTGCCCACTTCAGGGGTAAAGGAGTATGCGCCCATCTCACCATACATCCAATCGTCAGAATTGCCATTGACATTGTACCCGACTGTTTCGGAGGCGGTACCAAAAAGATAGTCGTTTTCCCGGGTAAAATGTTGCGCATAACGAATAAAAGCAGAGTCTGCCGGGCTATCGCTATAGGCCCACGGATAAATAAAGAGATTTCCGGAGGTATGGTAATTGTACACAAATAGAAATTCATGTTTGCGGCAAAAGTCGCGCATGGTACGACTTTCCGGCTCAGAGAACGCTTCAGGGCCTCTGTAGATTTCAGAAGCGGGATCTGGAGAAGATCCGCCGAAGTCGCCCCAGAAATATCCGTAGTTTCGGTTTAAGTCAATACCATAAGACCCATCACCATTGTCGCGTCGGTTTTTGCGCCAGTAGCCACCACCGTCGGGGTTGGTTGTTTCATTGAAAATATACCCGTCCACGTTGATACAGGGGACGAAGTACATTTCGAGGTTGTTCACCAATGCCTGAATATCATCGCGGGTAGAATAATTTTCGAGCAAGTACCACATAAAAAAAATCATTTGCGACGCGCTATTGGGCTCGCGTGCATGGTGGAGAGCCGTATAGAGCACTTCGCGTTCCGGTTCATCCGTATCCGGGTTGTCGGAAATTTTAACGTTGTAAATGGAGTGGCCATCCCAGGTAAGAATGGTATCACTGGCAATATTTCTGACAGAGATCAAGTGGGGAAATCGTGCGCGCATGGAGTCCAATTCAGCCATCATCTGGGCATAGGTCAGGTAGCCGCCCATGGTACCATAGCTATAATTTTCTGGTGTGACATAGTCCTGCGGTGATGGCGTCAACGGGCTACAATCATCCTCCCGGAAGGTGGTTGGTTCGGGATGCAAGCGTTGTTCAAGGTAATACTGT
>JBIPOY010000401.1:0-3522 GCA_044378705.1 Saprospiraceae bacterium | reverse complement strand
AGCTTACTTGGAAGACCTTCATGTGGCCCAACAATCAGATCGGGCAGCGGAAGATATATACCGAAACCTGCGGGCAGCAGCGGAGTCCGGGTGGGATTTTAGCAGTCGTTGGCTGGCCGATGGCGCACGGCTGGAAACCATCCAAACCACCCATCTGATCCCCGTTGATTTGAACTGCCTTTTGTATTTTCTGGAAAAAACCTTGCTGCATATCTACCGTATGTTGCCCGACCGCGTGCCCGTTGATGTGTTTAAAGAACGTGCCCGACTCCGCAAAAATGCCATACAGCAATACTGCTGGAACAGTGATAGCGGTTTTTATTTCGATTACAACCACGTACAACAACAACCGTCTGACGTGTGGACCTTAGCGGCCGTTTATCCACTTTATTGTAATGTTGCCACCCACGAACAGGCTGCTCTAATTGCCCGGCAGTTGGAGGAAAAGTTTCTAAAACCGGGAGGATTGAGTACAACCCTTTGCACAACAGGACAACAGTGGGACGCTCCCAACGGCTGGGCGCCCTTGCAGTGGCTGGCATACCAAGGGCTCTTGAAGTATGGGTACCATGGACTCGCAGAAAACATCCGGCAGCGCTGGGTATCGATCAATGAAAAAACATACGCAGCAACCGGAAAAATGATGGAAAAATACAACGTAATCAATACAGAACTTCCGGCAGGTGGCGGCGAATATCCCAACCAAGATGGCTTCGGCTGGACCAACGGGGTGTTTATTAACTTTGAATCCGCCCGTTGAAAGTTGACAAAAAAGCGTTAATTTTACAGGCTAAAATCGTAACTGCCCGGGTAGTCGCGTCTGAGACAAAAAAGTGGCCATTTTTTGCCGGACTGCGTGCCACCTTAGTAGCTATCATAAATATAAAGTAAGGCATGACCCGTTCTAAACGTTCACAGTCACTATTACAGTTCGGCTTTTTTTGTGGCATCTTGTTGTTCGTCAATATTATTGCCAATAGTTTTTATACCCATTTTGACCTTACAGAGGAAAAAAGATTCACCCTTACGCGCCCTACGCGTGTCATGTTGAAAGACTTGGGTGCACAGGTATATGTTCAGGTGCTGCTGGAGGGAGCGTTTCCCGCCGGATTTAAGCGACTGCAAACGGCTACCCGAGAGATGCTGGATGATTTTCGGTCGGAAACAGGCTATCTGGATTACCAGTTTGAAGACCCCTCCCAAGGCACCCTTGAAGATGTCAACGGACGCAGAAAAGCCTTGGCTGAGCAGGGGATTCAGCCGGTAAACTTACGGGTGGCTGAGCAAGGTGAAACCTCCCAAAAATTGATTTACCCCGTGGCTATTTTCCGCTTGGGAAGTAAGCAAGTGGTGGTCAAATTGCTGGAAAATGAGTCCTCTACCCTGGCGCCGGAGGAGGTGATCAACAACTCCGTTTCGCTGCTTGAGTACAAATTCGCCAACGCCATTAAAAAGATACAGGCGCCATCGAGGCCAATTATCCTGTTTGCCGAAGGACATGGAGAACTGAACGACGTTCAATTGGGCGACTTAGATCGAAGCCTGCGCCAGTTCTATGATACCGATCGCATCACACTGGACTCCGTGGTTCAAATCCGGCCAGAGGAATGTGCTTTGCTGGTGGTCGCCAAACCCCAAACGGCATTTTCTGAACGGGATAAGTTCAAAATTGACCAGTATGTGATGCAAGGAGGGCGGGTCTTGTGGCTCATAGACCGTCTGAATGCCAGCCTTGACAGCATGAAACTCACCAGCCGCTTTGTGCCGACCGATTATCCTCTCAACATCGAAGATCTGCTCTTCAAATATGGTGTGAGGATACAGCCCGACTTGGTGTTGGATATGGAGTGTAGCAAGATCAAACTTGTTGTGGGGCAGGTTGGTAATTCTCCTCAATTCGACCTTTTTCCCTGGTACTATCACCCCGCAGTGCTGCCCAATGGCAAGCACCCCATCGTCAAGAACCTCGACCGGGTAGACTTACACTTTTGTTCTTCCATTGATACCATACGGACCAAAACACCGGTAAAAAAAACAGTATTGTTGGCCTCCAGTAAGTACAGTCGCCTGCAATTCAGCCCTATCTCGTTAAATTTTGACATACTGAAATACGAACCGGATCCCACCAAATTTAACAAAGGAATACAGCCTGTGTGCGTTTTGCTGGAGGGCATCTTCCCCTCCGGTTTTGAAAACAGGGTTTCGGAGGAAATGCAGGATGGGTTAAAAAAGATGGGCATGGAATACCGGGTTGTCAGTGAGCCTACCCGAATGTTGGTGGTCAGTGACGGCGACGTAGCGGCCAATTATGTGCGCGATGCTGCCCAGAAACAATGGTTGCCGCTTGGCTATAACCACATGGACAATGCTACTTATGCCAACAAAGAATTGATGCTCAATGCAGTAGAGTACCTCATAGACCCCACAGGCGTCATTGAAGCCCGTACCAAGGAAGTGAAACTTCGCCTACTGGATACCGTGCGTGCAAAGCAGCAAAGCACCGCGTGGCGTGCCCTCAACCTTGGAGCGCCGCTTGTCTTGTTGGGCTTGTTTGGGTGGTTCTTTAATTGGCGCAGGAAAAAAAGATATGCCAATTAATACAGCATCCATTTTAACGTTATTCATCGGACACGGCACGAACCGGCCACCACTGAAAATAAACTGTGATAAAAAGAATCGTAAAAATGACCTTCCGCGAGGATGCGGTGGAATCCTTCGTTGACGACGTTTTTGAGCAAAGTAAACAGCAAATTCGGGCCTTTCCAGGGTGCCGTTATATGGAATTACTGCGCCAAACCCAGCATCCCAATATTTTGTTTACCAACAGCCATTGGGACGACGAAGCCGCCTTGAATGCCTATCGAGCCTCCGAATTGTTTGGTCAAACCTGGAAAAAAACCAAGGCATTGTTTGCTGAAAAAGCAGAGGCCTGGTCCATGGAAATACTCGACAAACCCTGATCATCTGTTCGGCCAATAAAAGGAACGACGGAGCGGATTGCGTCTGAGACAAAATAGTAGTCGTTGATTGACACGCTACGAGCCACCTAACCAGTTACAAATAAACGTAATTACTTTAAAGGGCGCGCTGTCTGGCCCAAAAAAGCCCATTTTTGTCTCAGACGCGACCACCTAAGTGCTTACAAATGAAAAACGAATAAAATGCAAGAAGCAAGTAGTGAAACAAAGGATAGTACCCCCAAAAACGGGACAGAAAAGCGTACGATGAAGCAGTGGACCAAAATCCGGGGTGAAAACGCCTGGACTATGTTCAAGGTGATGGCAGAATTTGTGGATGGTTTTGAAGTCCTCAACAATGTAGGCCCGTGTATTTCTGTATTTGGTTCCGCCCGAACAAAACCGGGAACCTATTATTACGAATTGGCCGTCAAAATTGCCAGTCGCCTGACGGAGGAAGGATATGGTGTCATTACGGGCGGTGGCCCCGGCATTATGGAGGCCGGTAACCGGGGGGCCTGGATGAAAAACGGTACCTCCGTGGGTCTCAACATTGATTTGCCGT
>JBIPOY010000081.1:0-10240 GCA_044378705.1 Saprospiraceae bacterium | reverse complement strand
AAAAAGTGGCCATTTTTTGCCAGACAGTGTACCACCTAAGTTATTCCTAAAATATACGGTTGGAAGCTTGATGGGTTAGAACTTACGCAAATCCACACTGTAATAGAGGGTTGCTCCCCGGAATGCGACGCTCGCATTGCACAATGCACTGGGCGTATTACCACAGTACAGCTTATATAGGTTGTCAAGATTTGACAGGCCCATATTCCACCGCAAGCCCAAAATACCTCCAAGGTCTTTTTTCCCAATATTGAGTCTGTACTGAAGTCCCATCGTGATGCCGACATCGTTCTTGGTTAAATCATTTTTGCCCACTTTACCGCCGGCACTTACCTGACGGGCGTAGTATGGACCCGCCATCATGGAAAAACGCCCGTCACGTTGAAAGGAGATTTCAGGAAGAATACCAACGGATAACCACGTAGTTCTGTAAGTAAGATCGCGCTCATACTTCGTATAGGTCGTATCATCTACGGTAGAAAATTCCGACTTCACATGCCCATACCGACCCACCAAACTGATTTCAGCATTGATGGTGATATAGCCCCCCCGACCTTTGAAGCGCACCTGGGTTCCAATTTCCCAACCCGGCTTCCAACCAAATTCCGGAGGCTCATTGTTATCTAAATTGAAGTTTCCTGTTCCATGCAGGGTTTGTCCATTGATACCAGCTTTGAGCCGAAACTCCACCGCGCCCGGGGTAAATTCCCGTTCAAAAACGTATTCCTGGGTGACGGTTCGGCCGTTGCGCCTGCCCTCCGTAACCACCTGGATTTCGCGGTTGCTGAGCAGTAAGTACTTAATTTTCTGCGGATCATCGTGTTCGGGATTGACGAATACAAAAAAACCCTGATCGTCTATGGTGGTCAATGTATAGGAGACTGGTTCGTTGTTGGGGGCACGTGCAATGGTGCTATAAGTAACCGTCGTATCCCGAAACGCAATGCGCAGTTTTTCAATGAGCACGGTATCGCCATTTTCAGGCTTGATGCGAACGGCGCGGCCTGCCAGCGTACTATCATTCTCCACTTCCCATATCTCAAGCCGGTCTCCACGGTCGGTGGGCATGAACCAAGTGCCCTCTAAACTGCGTCTTAAATCGCGAAAAGCATCTCTAGGGGAGTCAATTTGAGCAGAAACAGCCAGCGGTGCGAGAAGGGAAACTGCCAGAAGGAATCGGAATGATCGTAGCATGGGTAAATTTTTGCCACAAAAAAAGCTAAAAATAGGGAGTCCGTGGTGCTTTTTGCAGAGTTGTTTTAGTCGAAGGATTACAACGGTACACTTATTCTGAGCAAATGCTCCTAAAAGTGTACCGTTGTCGAACGTTCGATGGTCTTTACACTACTGCACCTTCACTGGAAATACTATGTCAAAATCAACGTCTCCCCCCGGATCAGCAGCCGTTTTATCGGTTGGCTCGTGGTACAACCTAATTTGTACACTGCCCGTAGAAGCATCTGTGGTTGTCCAAGTAGATTCTAGCCCAAACGGCGCGCCATTGTCGTCTGTGTTGAGATTGGAGATAAGCAAACCGGCCACGAAAGATTGGATGATAAAAAGGTGGGCGGTGTTTTCCACCTCAATCTCTTCAGAGATATCTACTACCGGACTTTTTGTTTCATCATACACGTGAATACGACTGTTGAAAACGGTGTTGATTGGTATTTTAATTGAATCGATGGTATTGAAAACACCATCGCCATCAGCATCCTCCGCCTCAAATTCAGTATCAAAAGAAGACCCAGTACCCGTGAGGTGTACTACTACTTTTGTGATCACTTCATTTTCGGTTGCTTTGTCTTTTTTACAGGCCGTTGTGAATACGGAGGTGGTGGCTGCCAAGAGCAGTAATAGGGTTGGTAAGCGGAATCTTGTGTTGTTCATGTTGTTGAAATGATGATAAGTGATTTGTTGTTTAATTCAATTTTTGCCCGAAAGTATATTTTGCCCGAATTCCGATATTGAGCCCGGGCATATCCGCGAAATACCGGAATAAATCGAGGTATTCACGGTAGCTTGTGTTGGTTAGGTTTTGGATATTCAAGCCGACTTCGAGCTGTTTTCCTGCGTCGTTTGCAGGGCTGGTATGCCGCCCCCGCAAACGGAAGGAATGCGACGCTTCAAGGCTGAAAAGGGTAAAACGGGGCGGCGCGGCTTTGGTCAGTCCTTCCATTGGAATACGGGTTTGTTCCATCGCGGTAGTGGCCATGATACGGACAAAAGAGGCACGTTTCAAGGCACTTCCTGCCCCAAAAACCCACTTAAGGCCATATTGAAACCTGTCAACCGGGAGCAACGGAAGCCAGTCGCGGTAACGATCTGCCGGCATCGTGGCGTTTGAATAGGCCAACCGGTATCCGCGGAGAAACGATGCCCCACCTTCCAACGACCATCCAGACCATATTTTTGCTGAAAATTGAGCATCTATACCCTGCAAGACGGCATCGGCCTGTTCGTAGAAATAGGCTGGAAAAGGCCCGCGAATGGTGAATACGATGCTATCCTTCGGCTGATTCAGGTAAATAAAATGCTGAATCCGGTTGCGATAAACTGTTATTTGTGCGCTCGCTTTTTGGGTGGCCCATTCGCCGGAGAGATTGGTATTCCAGGCCATTTCTGATTGTAAATTGGGGTTACCCTCTTCGTAGCGGCCTGCGCCGTGGTGTACTCCCCGTGCATAAAGTTCATTCACATGAGGCGGCCTCCAAGCGTATCCGGTGTTGAGTTTGGCAATCAAAGAGGGCGAAACATGGTATATCGCCCCTACCGTACCCGATACGTTCCCAAAGGACAATCGTTTATCCAAGTTGTTGTTTGCGTTGCCGGTGGTGGTCAGGTGATTGCCCCGGTAATCAAAACGTGCCCCCGCTTCAAATTCCCAGGGAATGGGGAAACGGTGCCACCGTTCCATGGCCCATACGGATCCTCCCCATCCGAGAAAATCAGGGATAAACCCGCCCTTCGTAACATAATTAAGTTGTTGGAGGGCTTGCACGCCAAGCCCCCCCTGCCAATGACGAATCGGTAAGTGTTCCAAGGCGACATCGAGGGTATTGCTCCAAAGTTGGAAGGTCACCTGAGCTTTGTCGCCCTCGGTGATCGCCTTTCGCCCGCGATCGTATTCCCTGCGTTGGTTGTACTGAAAATTGTATTGTGTGGTGAGTTTCCACAAATCATTGAACCGATATTCAATTTTGTATTTCAACGTATTGTGCTGAACCCGCTGACTGGGTCGATCTATAACATAGGTGAAGTAGTTGAGGTTGTTGCGCGGTGTTGCGCTGACGATGGCAGAATCTAGGTCACTGAGGCTTCCCGTATGCGCTGCACGAAGAATACCAAATGATTGTGCGAACTGAGTAGCCGTCATTGTTTGTCTCCATCGGCCTTTTTTCCAACCCACTGTGGCCGAAAAATCAACCTCTGAGGCACCCGTATTGCCCAGCCAATAGTCAGGTGCACGAAGGTTTCCGCTGCGTTTTACCGTGCCCTGTAGGCGAAAAGCCACCTGGCCGCGCCGCGGCTTCCAGTCCACAGATCCCGAACCCACGCCACTGTAGCCATTGCTAAAACCACCCAGACTCACCCAGCCGCCAATACCTAAGTTATCGCGCAGTGCTGCCGGCTCAAGAATCACAGCACCCGCCATCGCGCCAACACCATACCGAACTCCGGCAGCCCCTTTCACCACTTTGATGATGTCTGCCGTATAGGGATCAATCTCGGGAGCATGGTCATTGCCCCATTGCTGGCTTTGAAGCGTAACGCCATCGGAGACAATGGCAATACGATTGCTGTGCAGCCCCTGGATAACCGGCTTCGCAATGGTACCACCCGAACTCAACAAGGCAATACCGGGTATCTTCTTAAGTGTCTCCGTCAAATTTAACCCGCGAGAAGCTTCCATATCGGATTGTTCTACAACGTTTTGCGCCTGGGAAGGTGGCGGCGCTACCGCCTTTTCTACGATGACTACCTCTTTTAATACAGCATCGTGTACCAGTCTAAAATCAAGCGTGGTGGTCTCTTTTAAACGAATAATCTGGGTGAGATGCGCGCATTCTACGTGGCTAACTTCCACCGTATAGGCGGTATTTTCACATAAATCTGCTATAAAAAAGTATCCGGTTTCATCCGTCATGGCACCGCGGGACACCTCCTTTACAAAAACACTGGCATAGGCTAGTCCTTCATGGGAAGAGGCTTCACGAATGTACCCCCGCAGGGCAACATGACAATGCTGCGCACCCACCGATACGCTGACACAAAGCAGGGCTATCGCCACCAGAGTGGCTTTGCTGTTGGGCATGGTTCAAGAAAAAATAAAGTAACGGGTTAGCGTGGTCGCGTCTGAGACAAAAAAGTGGCCGTTTTCCGCCATTCTTCGCTGATTTTTTTAACCAACGGCTACAATAACCCGTATCGTAAAAAAACAACTGCTTTGCTGTTTCCAACGCGGCAAACTGATCACGGAAATTAAAACAAGGAAATACCCACCTGAAATGGCCCATATCCAAAAACTACGGGCAAGTGTTGCCGCAGTATTCCGCTACAACACATGACCAACCAACGAAATTTCAGACGTAGCGCGAGAGAATACTGTCACATCCATTGGCGCAAACAACGGCCATCACCGGATGTGACAAAACCATCAGCAAACCGGAGGAGGGCCGCGAAGACAGTTGGAACGATCTATTGTTCGGGTAGAGGAAGGCGTACAACGAAAGAGATCACAGGTGCCGGGAGCCATCCAAGGCGTATAAAACAAATATCTTACAACCGGCACCTCAGGGGTTGACAACACGAAAGCGCACAAAGAACATTGCTCATGGGCGTACCGCTCGTCGTGTATGTGGGTGGTATGGGGATCATGCGGATGCTCACTGACAACACATTCTTTCTTGCCCTCGTGGTTGTGATGCACCAACGTATGCAAGGAACCCAAGGACCAACCGGTCATGAACACCCAAAAAACTACCCAAGCGCTTAAACGCTGATATGACGCAGTATTACCCAATCAGAATGTTGTTGTTACGCAAATATAGCGGAAAAATATGAAAATACACGGTCCTAGGCGAAATATTTTTACGCCAATACCAGATGTACTACTTCTTACCCGTCAAAACAGCGTGTTCCAAGGTATAGTATGGCTGTGAGGGGTCCGCATAGTTCAGACGCATTCGCCCGGTGAGATAAATATAATCGTCTGTGCGCAATCCTTTCTCAGCACGATCAAAGAGCACTGTCATGATCGAAGCAGGACCCGCCTTGCCACAGAAGAAGCAAGCTGAAAATGGGTTTGCAGAAAGTGTAATTTGATTCCCCCCCGGATCAAGGGGTATGGTAAAGCCTTCCACGGCCACTATTTTACCATCAAGTTGTTTCACCCCATCGGTAAAAAGCGGGAATGGGGGTTCTTGGTTTGGTTTCCAAGACCCATCCAAGGGAATACCGGACAATGTGAACCAATGCGCCTTGATTGGTTGGCCATTTTGTGCCTCCGCGGAGAAAACACAAGCCATAAAACCCAATAAAATGAACGCTGAGAAAAAATTATTTTGATGCATAGTCTAATTTGCAGGTAGTAGAATCAGTAAAACGCAATATTACGATGATTATTACGCATCGGCCAAGGCCGTGGACAGGTTCATACGGAACGCTTTCATTGCGGGAATAAGGGCTGCTAATAGTCCCACAACCAATGTAACGGTGAGTAATACAAGCTCAGAAGGAATAAAATTATAGCTAAAAACCAGGTGGAAATCTTGCGCAGCCGTACTGTTCAGCAACCACAACGCCGTTCTACTAAGCAAAACACCACCCAAAAAACCTGAAAAGGCCAACAAAAAACCCTCCGATAGCAACATCACAAACAAACGCAACCGGCTACAACCCAACGATCGCATCAAAGCCAATTCGTAGTGACGCTCCCGCAAACGGTTGTACAAAGCAATAAAAACACTAAAGCCGGAAATAAACATAATGCCTATGGCCAAGGCTTGAAGGGTGGCCACTCCAATGCCCAGCATCTTCATCAACCGATTGATCTCCAATGCAGGAATGGCAGCCTGCAAATGGGTGGTTTCATTGAGCATCCTCGGTAGGGTCATGACGGCCATGGTGGATCGTACTTGGATCAGGGCCGCGGTAATGTCTTGGGGCGCATCATCAGCATGCGCATGATCTCCGTGGGTGTCATTTTCTGACTCCGCGTGGGCATGCACGCTCCATACACTGGCAATGTTGGTAAGGAGCAGATTGTCCAGTACGCTGTTTGTTTCTGTCAGAATACCCACCACGCGGTACATGGCCTGTTCGTGTTTTTCTCCCTCCTCGGCTTCACCATGCGTGCCATAGAAAGTCTGCCCCACAACCAGCCCCGTACTTTTTGCAACCGTAGCGCCCAAAACAACCTCCAAATTATCCTTAAAAAGGCGCCCATCCCGGAGCATCCCTCCGTACTTACCCACATAACTCGTATCTGTTCCGAGTATACGAAATCGTTGGTAGGAGTCGCCATATGCCAATGGAATTACCTGCTTGACCGATCGCAATTGGCGGATGCTGTCCACCGCTGATGCCGGGATGTTTCCCGTGGGAGCATCCACATGGTACACCGCAGAAAGTACCAATTGCAGGGGGCTCCCTTTGGCACCCACGACCAAGTCAATGTCGCGAAGGTCATTTTCAAATTTCTGTTCCAATTGTTGTTGCAACAGCAACAAGAGCGAAATGATTCCCGTACTGAGTGAAAGGAGCGCAATACTCAATAGGGTACCCAGAGGCTTGTAAAACAGGTTTTTATGAATGATTTTGATGATCACAGTTGAAAATATTGGGCAACGTATGAAAAATGGTTGGGCTGATTACCCTGTTCACTCGTAATAACGCAGGTGGTCGCGGCTGAGAAAAAAACGGCTATTTTTTACCCGACACTGCCGTATCAAAGAGCGATCTGGTGGGATACGACTTCTTTCAAACGCCCGTCATGGGTCACAATGACCAACGCTGCGGCACATTCACTGGCCTGCTCGGTCAGCAATCGAATCACCGTTGCACAGTTGTTGTCATCCAAAGCGCTGGTAGGCTCATCCGCCAGTATCAGTTGCGGACGATTCACCATGGCGCGGGCAATACTCGCACGCTGCTGCTCGCCGACACTCAAACGGGCAGGCAATTGATGTAAGGTGTGTTCGATGCCCAACTGCCCTGCCAACTCCAGCACGGCTTTTCTGGTGGTGGGCTTGTGCCCAAAATATGGCGGCAACAACAAATTGTCCAACACGGTAAGTGCCGCCAAAAAATGAGGCCGCTGGTACACCAGTCCAATGTTCTGTCCGCGAAAACGATCCGACGCTGTTGCGCTCAATTGGCTCAAAGCAGTCGTGCCTACTTGTACGGTGCCAGACTTCGGTCTGAGTATCCCCGCCAACAGGTGCAAAAGGGTTGTTTTCCCACAACCTGATTGGCCGGTAATCAGGAGTGCTTTCCCGGCGCCACAAGCGATATTCGGAAAAGAAAATTGTCGTTCAGACGAATAGGAAAATCGGAGCAAATCAGTTTGCAACATCTTGAAAAGTAGATTGGGGAATACACGTGAACGACTATAATTTGATGAAAATTTTCCGAATGAAGAGCCAGCGACAAACGAGCCAACAAAGCAGCATATAACTCAGGGCAAACAAGAAAGAGCCGAATTCACCCGCATCAATCGGCAGAAAAACCGTCCGATAAATCCATTCGTACAAACTAATTTTCTGATCCCCAGAGCCCCACGTAATGCTACTCCATAGAATAACCAACACCTCCGACAATAGATAAGCAAACAACGAATTGGCTCCAAAGGTAAAAAAGAAACCTGCTCCACTCCGCCACTGACGAACATCCATCAGCCACACACTGATGGCTAAAAATACCATGGAAATACCACCGGCGTACAAGACATACGAGCTGGTCCACAGTTTTTTGTTGATGGGAAAGAACAAATCCCAGGCAAGACCGGCAAAGCCACACATCAAGCCCAAGGCAAGCAAATCGCGCAACAGCAAACTTTTTTCTTTGGAGCGGTATGACATCAGTTCGCCACTCAAATAACCCAACAATACCGTTACGATGGAGGGCAATGTACTCAACACGCCCTCCGGATCAAAGGGAAGCGATACACCGGGTGCCACCTCGCCATTGTACAAGTGTGCCGTTCCAAACAGCCATTGATCGAGGCGCAGCACCGCACTGGTTTCCGCTTCATACGGATTGCCCGTGGCAAACCAGTTGAGCAAACCCCAATACAGCAGCAAAATCCCGGCAGACACCCAGATCAATCCCCGGCGGTTGAGGTTCAACACCAACACCGATGCCAGACCATAGCCCAACGCCAAACGTTGGGGCACCCCCATGATCCTACAAGTATCCCAATCTCGCCAGAAAAAGGGTAGTTTGTACATCAATACGCCTAGCATAAAAAGTAGGGCTGTTCGCTTGACTATCTTTTTCCCTGCCTCCACCGACCATTTGTGGTCAAATCGTCCGAAGGAAAACCACATGGAAACCCCAATAATGAACATAAAGGAGGGGAACACAAGGTCCGTTGGCGTACATCCATGCCAAACGGCGTGACGAAGTGGAGGGAAAACATACGCCCAATTGCCGGCAGTGTTGACAATAATCATCAGGGTAAGCGTGGCTCCACGGAAAAAATCAATGGAGAGGTAGCGAGGAGGTGTTGCAGAATCGCTCATGTTGAATAAATTTTAGGTGTAAGGTTAGGCCATACAATTGCTACATTTGCGAAAAGTAGTTATTTTAACAATATCAACAAAAAAAATATGCTGATCGCCATCGGAACACGGGTTAGGTTGCGTTTTACGGGAGAAAGTGGTGTCATCACCGCCCGACTGGATGATGAAATGCTTCAAGTACGGTTAGACAATGACCCTGATTTTGAAATTCCTACTTTTGAGGAAGACCTTCTTCCCTTCGAATCGCCTACTGCCGGCAATGCAGCGGCACCATACTTGCCGGGTAAAAAGGAAACAAAACCCGAAGCCCCGCAAAGACGGGTACTAAAAAGCCAGTACCACATCATCAAACCCAAGGGCTTACAGTTGGCCTTCGAGCCGATGCCTGGCCGTGATGAATCCATATCGCGCTACAAGGTCTGGCTCATCAACGACACCCAATACGAGTTCTTGATGGAGTTTGATTTATACACTACTGCCAGAGACATCCTGACGTTGGATGAGAAAATACCGGCTAGCGTAGCCCTTGAACTGGGTGATTTTCTTTCAGACGATCTAAACGATGCCGCAGAAGCCTTTCTTAGCGTTCGGCGCATTACTACGGCAGGGCCGGATGATACCCTCGAACACACCCTAAGAATACGGCCCAAACAATTTTTCAATAGCCTGCTGACCGCACCTATTCTCAACGTACTGGCCTATCAGTTTGTCATGCTCAACACCTTTGAAAAAACAGACGAACAAGATACCGGAAGTCTGCAGGACTATGCCAAACAGAATAAAAAGAAGGTAAAGCCGGAGCCTAATGCTACACGCTACACGGCATTTGACCCGGAGGCCTTTGCCACTTTTCTGCCGGAGATAGACCTGCACATTGAAAATTTAATAAACGGCCATGCCCGACTGGACAAGGGAGAGATTGTGCGCATCCAAATGCTCCACTTTCAGCGTTTTCTGGACAATGCCATTCGACTGGGCGTTGCCAACGTATTTGTCATACACGGCGTTGGTGAGGGCAAACTCCGAGAAGCCATCGCCATCCGTTTGGCCGACAACCCTGATGTGGTCAAATTCAAAAATGAATACCACCACAAATACGGCTATGGTGCAACCGAAGTTATATTGAAGGGATAAAAAAACGGGAATCAAGCACAGCGCCTGATTCCCGTTTTTTTGAAAGAGTTGGATACATTAGTACTGATTAGTACTGCCACAGATCGTGTTCCCAGTTGAAGATTTCATTCTTAATCCGCTCAGATTGCATCAGAAGATCTACACCCAAGTAGCCTGCGTCTTCCAGTTTACGGTCATACACATTTGACTCTTTGTAGATGTAGCTGGCAAAGTGCCTCATTTCAAACATGTCTTCCCATGAAGTAGTAACATTGGTGTTACCGCCCATGGTGAATACACGGTGACGGGCAAACATTTCACGTGCGTGTGGGTAATACACCCAGAACATAGGCTTTTCGAAACGGAAATTGCCTTCGTTGTCGCGC
>JBIPOY010000400.1:0-3526 GCA_044378705.1 Saprospiraceae bacterium | reverse complement strand
CGTTGAAAGCGTACCCCATAATGGTCAGTTGGTCACAATAGCGGTGCATGGCCTCGACATCAAAGGCCTCACGGTTGCTGAATGATGGCAGTGAAGCGGAGATAAAAGCGTGTCCGTTGTGTATTTTCTGATCGAGTTCGGTGCGTAGTTTTTCAAAAAAGAGGATTAGTGCGCGGCTATTTTCTTCCGGCACCTGCTCAAAATTGACATCGACTCCGTCTGCTTTTCTAGCATTGAGGAGCATGGCAACAGAGTCAATGAGATTGCTCCAAGCGGATTGATTGGATAGGAAAGCAGCGTTTTGTTCCATTCCGTGGCTGGCAACCGTCAGCAAAACCCTGCATTGGTGCGCTTTAGCGGAGTCAATCATAGCAGTTGTGCGCCAATCGCGTATTTGTTCGGGATTGGTACAAGACCCATCCACGGGATCAACTTTGTAGCAGAAATACGCCACCGTACTCAGCAAATCGAAGGAATAGCTTTCCCAAGCGGAGCCCATCCAATAGGGGTGCCAACCGAACACCTCATATTTTCGGTTGAGTTTTCGTTTTGCTTCATTTTTGATGTAGTAGATATTTTGGACGGAATCCCAGGAGATATTGGAGGAGGAAAATTTATTGGCACTTTCCGGGTTGATAAAATCGTACAGATAACTGTATCGGTTGAGCATATTTTTCTGCTCCATGGGCGACAAAAGCCGTGGGTCAACGGTCTGCGCCGAATCCTCTGTGGGCGCCAACGGTTTCCCGTCCAGACCTACTGCTTTTTTCGCCATCCTTGCGTCTCCTTTGATGTTTCTGACCTCCATTTGAGTTCTTCGAACACTGCGACGGATTTCAGCATAAGAGGTATCACCGCATGCGGTGAAGCAAACCAATGCGACACCATACAGGAGCCACCACCATTGTATATATTTCATTTTTTACTGAATTATTACTTCAAGGGATTTATGGATAACGGGTTTTTTCAGGTTGACTTCAACGACGCTCTGTTGGGTATAGAGGACGAGGGCTTTTACGCACACGGGGTAGTCGTACAGGGTTGAGACATTGACTGCTGCGAATTGAATGGGGCGTTTGGCATAATCTGCTGTATTGGCCTGCATATAGGCGTAAGAACTTCGGGCGTTGACATTTTTGACGAGTGGGTAAGGTTTGTAATCAGCGCCGCGGAGGAAGCGGTCGGCGTTGTTTTTGTCGCAGAGCGCAATTTTGACGTCAGCGGTTCTATTTTCGGGCAGCAAGGTAATGCGGCCCCTGGCATACGCTTCGAGTGGGTCCATTCCGCCTACCGAAGCAGCTGCATATTGTGCTGTCGTGCGGTTGCCAACGCCCACCCAGTAAGCCCAACCGATGGTTTGATCCAGCTTTGGAAATGGCAATTGGAACTGTAGGTTAGGCGGGCGGGTAATGTCAATGGTTGGATTTAAGGAGAGGGTATTGTCGAGGAAATATTCGGTGAGGGTATCGGTCAGGGTGATCATTTCTTTTACTTCTTCGTATAATGTGTCTGATTTTTCTACCACAACCGGCACTTTGTTTTGTTTAAATAGGGTTACGAGCAATTTGGCGCGTGCCGGCAAGTACCCGCGGTTGGAGATTTCAATGGATATGGTGCCCGAATTTTTCACTACCACACGCTCCTGCATCACCTTTCCCTTTTTCAGGTTGGTGGCTGCGAACAGCACCTCTCCGTCGGCGGAAATTCGGAACTGTTCGATTTCCCATCCTTTTACGTGTTCGAATCGGATACTAAGGGTATCATTTTCTTGAACCTTGTAAGCGTAGCTCATGGGGATTTTAGAACCTGGCACTGAAAAAGTTAAGTTTCCGAGGTTGATACTATCTTCCGATGGGTATTTCAACAGCATGGCGAGCCTTCGTTGGGCAGTATCCAAGCAAACCTTTCCTTTGGTCACCAAAATTTGGGTAAGGCTATCCAATTCGTTTTTAAGGGTACGGGACACCTCCTCCTCGGTTTTTTTTTGCCAAGCGGCAGGATTGGCCAGTGTTTTAATTTCTTTTTCAACATCTTTGGTGAATTTTTCACCGGCTGCCTTTCCCAATGCACCGATATTGCCTTGGGCATAACCGAACTGACCAGCGGTGATGAAAAGTATCAGAATTACTGGGATTGAGATGCACGGGTGGGCCATGAATAGACGTTATTGGATTAATTATTGGAAGTATCGCGGTTGGAGCGGGTCAGTATTTTGTGTAGTTCCATTTCCAGTTTTTTCTGTTTGGCCAGGGCCTTGGCTTTTTGCTGCGCGTGGAGTTCCGCTGCTTTTTCTTTGAGGTGCATGGTTGTTTCCAGTTCATTCAACTGGCGATTTCGATGAAAATTCTCATTTTTTTCTACGACGGTTGAAAGATATTGCACCTTATATTCGTATTCCGCCTGCTGCAAAAGATGGTCATACGGGCCTTTGGAAGAGAGCAATTTGGTAACGACAGGGGCTGTTTCGATGAGCAGAAAGATGAGCATAATGGCAAAAGAAGCCATTCCGGGCAGTTTACTTAAAGCGTCAAGTCGGGCGAGTAATCCCTCCGAGAAGGAATTCACCACCGCTGTTTTTTGGGCAGTTGCCGCTTCGTTTATGGTGGCCCCACGTTGACTCCACAGTTGCAGTTCAGCTTCCACTTGGATTTTATGCTGGTTGTATTCCCGCATAAAAGATTCATATTTTTCTCTTTTTCGATCACATTCAGAGCCGGAGCCTCGGATTCCGGTACCACAAGTGCCATCACATTCGCATTTATATTCCTGATAGTAGCGCTCCCGCATGTCAAATTGTAGCTGGAGGGTTGATTTCAAGCCCTCTTTTGCCTGTTCAACAGCTACAAGTTGTGTTGCGTACTGTTTTTCAACGGCTGCCACTTGCGTTATTTTATCTTGGGTCAGGAATTGGTTGATTTCAGATTCAAACAATTTCAATTCCAGCGGTTTAGCAATCACCATGGCAATAACGCCTGCCAGTAAGAGTCTTGGGAAAGCCTGTAACAACTCCTGCATGGGCTTTTCTTTTTTGCGCATACTGGAGATAATATATCGGTCGAGGTTAAATACAATGGCTGCCCAAAAGATGGCCAACATCCACCGAAGCCAATCTGCTGAAAAGATGAGCGAGAAGGCGAAATAAGAAGAGAGTAATGCCAAGAGCGCCGTGAACAGAACCGTTGCGCCCATACTGCTGTACTTGATATACTCCGAGCGGGGGCAGTTGCGGAGAATATCCCCGCTTACACCCGCTGAAAAAATCAACAGTAGGCCTATTTTCGACGATCTTATTGGCTCGTTCATGCTTTATACTGTTTTTTTTGCCTTGCGAAAAAAAGAAGTATCAACGCCCAAATTGCTTGAAATGAACGATTCGGATGGGCTGCCGACATTTGTTTGAGCGCGTCCATCGCTTCTTCCAGTTCATACTCCTCGAGTGAAACGGGTTCCTCCATTTCTGCCACTACAAAAAACTTAAGTTCAAAACGGTTGGTACCAAAAAGCGTTTTCAATTCATAAAACAGGG